>JACPFA010000042.1 GCA_016183235.1 Deltaproteobacteria bacterium | reverse complement strand
GCTTGCCTCAAGATATTTGCCCTCAAAAGTTAAAAGATCGGCCTGCAGCAAAGGCACGGCCAACAGCTCACCATGGGGTAGTTTGGCCGCATCGGCTAATGCAAGGCCCTTCCAACATTCAAAGCTAGCCTGATCATTCATAGCCAATGCCACTTGAGCATTTTTAGAAGCAACCTCGGCACGCTCGGCATCTGACCTGGCACCATCATAATTTGATTTTAATTCCAGTTGATAATGAGGATGACACGCTGCAAACCACTGGGCGGATTTATTTAAATAAGTTGCATCAGGAGGTGGAAATGGATTCCCCACTGGCTCCACTGGGCAAGGCTCAGTTTGGGCCCCTCGTGTAAAATTTTCTTCGATCGGACAATAATCTAAATGAATTGAATAGTCTGGTGACTTACCATTAATACCAGAAGCGCCATGTTCCCCCATAAGCTCTGCAAAGCCCCCTTGGTCGTAGTAAAAATTACCCCAATGGATCCCCCGGGCTGTAAGGCCCGTGATGACGTGGCAATGACATCATTAACAAGACAGAGCAAAATGTGTGCCAGATTTACCTAATTTGTAAGCATTCGATTAGATTGGTATATTTTGACCACTCTTTAGACAAAAGAAGCGCTATCTGTGGACTTTACACCTCAATCTGTGTGAAATGAGGGGTGTGAGTTGGGTAAATATCAAAGCGGGTGGTTTTGCCGGGGTTGGAAAAATGAGGGGCTTTCAGTAGGGGAGGGGCATAAATAGGGCGTTTGACGATCACGCGTTGGGTGGCGTGTTTTAAACTAACCTCTAACAATTCTTCAGCGTCTGGGTCTTCTCCCACCAGGGCTTCTAGCATTTGCATGTTCTTTTTTACGAGGGCCGATTTGAGGCGGGGTGGGAACATGGGGTCGAGGTAAATAAAGGCTGGGTGATGAGTTTTAGCGAGCTGAGGGATGAGGTGCCGGCTGTCACCAAAATAAAGTTTCAAAAAATCTTGGCTAGTGTTTTGGCTAAGGGCATGAGCCAAGAGTGAATACAGAAGCTCATTGCGTTCAATCGCTGACACTTGTAACCCCAGTTGGGCAAATAACCAAGCATCTTTGCCTAGGCCCGCGGTGGCATCGATGAGATAAGTGTTAGGAGGAGGGGGGAACTTAATCCCTAAAATTTTTTTTAAAGGATCTTTCGATTGAGTCAAGCGTTTTTGTCGATACCCCAGGCTACCTTTTTGCAAATTAATTTCCAAATATCGAGGTTTAGCGCAACGAGAGTCCACTAAACGCCAACCTTCTGCTCGCTTCTCAAGATAAAAATTTTTAAGATCAGCAGCCATATGTGAACAATGTCATCCCTGCGAAGGCAGGGACCCATGATGATGAAGAATCTTCCATTTTAGGTTTTTCATTTGCATATCAATCAATGTATATAGTTAGCTTTGAGGAAGGCCCTGCCTAGCCTTGGGGGAGCCGGCGCTGCAGCGGTGACCCTCATGGGGCTAGCCGGCACGGAATCCTTCCGCGTTCCCGCTCAGAAGCGGGCCTCGGCGCATCCTCGCCGGCTAGCCCGCATGGGGGCCCCGCCGCTTCCGCGATGGCTCCCCCAAGGCTAGGCAGGGCCTTCCTCAAAGCTAACCAACTTATGTAGTTAAAAAATACGTAGCATGGAGTTGTTGTATGAGTAAATTAGGTATTCGGCATCTTGCGTTGCGGGTAAAAGATTTGCAACGGTCTCGAGAATTTTATGAAAATTTTTTAGGCATGCAGGTTGATTGGGAACCCAACCCTGAAAATGTTTATCTTACAACAGCAGGCCAAGATAATTTGGCCTTGCATCAAGTTGCCCAAACCAAGGTGCCAGATCCGTTAGAAAGCCTTGATCATTTTGGGTTTGTGGTTTCTACCAAGCAAGAAGTCGATGAGTTTTACCAAAAGGCCTTGAGTTTATCGTTGCCTATCGTCAAAACACCCAAAGATCATCGCGATGGTGCCAGGTCATTTTATTTGAAAGACCCCGATGGAGTGGTGGTGCAAATTATTTGTCAAGCAAGTCGCTTTCAAACGAAGCTAGGTGATAAAAGCCTTGAGCCCGCTGGTTAATTTCTTCTAAACTTAAACTGACAATGCGCTGGCACGAAAAATCTTCAACATTAAAACTAGCCATGGCAGAGCCAAAGATGATGGCTTGTTTTAAGGTGTTCCAATCTGTGGCTTGAAGACGGGCTAGATAACCCATGACTCCCCCGGCAAAGCTATCGCCAGCACCGGTTGGGTCTTTGATTTCTTCTAAGGGTAAAGCCGGGGCAGAAAAAACGTGGCCATCTTGAAACATAATGGCGCCATATTCTCCGCGTTTAACAATAAGCGTTTTGGGCCCCAATGTTGCAATCTTTCTCCATGCCTTCATAAGATTAGATTCGCCCGTGATTTGGCGAGCCTCGCCTTCATTGATGATGAGCAAATCAATTTTGGCCATAATTTTTTTAAGATCTTCTAGGCTATTTTGAATCCAAAAATTCATGGTGTCTAAGGCCACCAGTTTTGGGCGTGTGCTCATTTGTTGTAGCACTTTATATTGGAGGCGAGGATCGATGTTGGCTAAAAATAAATATTCAGGTTGTTTGAGACTACTCGGAATTTTAGGGTCAAAGCTCTCAAAAACTCCCAGTTGAGTTTGTAAAGTGATTGCTTGGTTTAAATCGTATTCGTATTTGCCTTTCCAATGAAAGGTGGGGCCGGTTTGTTTTTCCAGCCCCTCTAAGCCAATTTGACGTTTTTTAAAAAGTTCTAAATGGCTGTTGGGAAAATCATTTCCTACCACCGCTACCAAATTAACCGAGGTAAAATAACTGGCCGCAACACTAAAGTGCGTAGCGCTGCCACCTAAAATGCGTTCGTGTTTGCCAAAGGGAGTTTCAACCGAATCAAGGGCAACCGAACCAACGACTAATAATGACATAAGGGCTCCTTTTTATTGATCTGTCATTGCGAGCCCCAAAGGGGCGTGGCAATCTCTCCTTTAAATTTTAAAAATCTTTTTAGACCGAATATTTCGTGTGGCGTTGCGGGTGTCGACAAGCAATGGCAAAGCAGCAACTAACGATCGATAATCTACCTTATCGTGATCGGCAACAATAATACCTGCGTCATATTTTTTTAAGCTACGTTGAGTGAAGGTGATCGATTTGAGCGAAGCGATCTCGGTTTTCCAAGAAGGGACAAAGGGGTCGTGGTAATCAACCTTAGCGCCCAGATTTTTTAATTGCTGGTAAATTTCATAAGCGGGTGACTCGCGGGTATCTGAAACATTTTTTTTATAGGCCACCCCCAGCATGAGTATTTTGGCACCAAGAATTGCTTTGCGTTGTTGGTTTAAGCCCCTGACTAACATTTGCACAACATAGTTGGGCATGCTTTGATTAACCTCGGTGGCCAATTCAATAAAACGGGTGCGATAATTCACAGTGCGAAGTTTCCAAGAAAGATAATGTGGGTCAACCGGAATGCAATGGCCGCCTAAACCTGGCCCTGGGTAAAAGGGCATGTAACCAAAAGGCTTGGTGGCCGCGGCTTGTAAAACTTCCCAGGTGTTTAATTGAAGATGGTGACAGATAATGGCAATTTCATTAACCAGGCCAATATTCACGGCGCGAAAAGTATTTTCCAACAATTTTGCCATCTCCGCAGTTTTGGGGTCGTTTACGGTGTGCACTTTTCCAACGATCGTACCGTAGAGCAGGCTTGCAAGCTTGGTACAGTGAGGCGTGCAGCCGCCCACAATTTTGGGAGTGTTGTGCAATTGAAATTTTTTATTACCCGGGTCAATTCTTTCGGGCGAAAATACCAAAAAAAAGTCTTTGCCCACTTTAAGCCCCGCTTGAGTTAATTGCGGCAGCAACACTTCTTCGGTGGTGCCAGGATAAGAGGTGCTTTCTAAAACGATGAGTTGACCCCTGCGGAGATGCTTGCGTACATGAGTCGCTGCGGCGACAATATAAGAAATGTCGGGGTCGTGACTTTTGCGTAAGGGTGTAGGCACACAAATGATAATGCAGTCTGCTTTGCTTAAAGGTTGAAAGTTGGTGCCAGGCAAAAAATTTCGTTGGAGTTTTAGCTTTTTAATACTTGAGTGCGGGATGTCGGGGATATAACTTAAACCAGCTTGTAGTTTTTGAACTTTTTTGGGGTCTGTATCAATCCCAAAAACTTTAAAACCCTGCTGGGCTAATCCCACCGCTAATGGCAGCCCCACATAACCTAGGCCAATTACCGCAATATTAGCGGAACGCTTGGCAATTTTATTTTCTAAGGTTTGATGCACGCTTAATTTTTCTCCTACTTATAACTTAAGTAACCGAAAATTTACGAAACTTATTAATCAACTTTCCGATAAATTACTTGCGTTGAGGGTCTAATCTAAAAACCGAATAACTCAATAACTGGCTTAGATCATAAGGCAAATTGCTAAAAGTCCATCGGGGGTCTTTCATCGTTTCACCCTGTGGTCTGGGGTCTTAGAACGTGCCAAGCAGCAAGAAGCGTTTGACCCTGGGCGTTTTTTATGTTAAACAGTCGGCCCGTTTATATAAGGGAAAGTTCTTTTCTAATCAATTGTTAATTATCAAGAAGAGGAGCTTCAATGGGAAAGTCCCTGGTCAAAGAAACCGTTCGATCCAAAAAATTTTCGCTTAAAGGGTTACCCTTTAAGGTGGGTGATAAGGCAGTTTATCCAGCCCATGGGGTAGGGGAAATTAAAAGTGTCGAGAGTCGTGAGATCTCAGGGAGTAATCAAACTTTCTATGTGCTCCAAATCCTCGATAGTGGCATGAAAATCATGGTTCCCACCACCAACGTCAATAGTGTTGGGTTGCGTGAAGTGATTGCGGAGTCTGAAGTAGATGGCGTTTATGAAGTCATGCGCCAACGCGATATTACCCTCGATCATCAAACCTGGAATCGCCGTTACCGCGACTACATGGATAAAATAAAAACCGGTTCGGTTTATGAAATTGCCGAGGTGTTAAGAGATTTGTCGTTACTCAAGCGCGAGAAAGAGCTCTCCTTTGGAGAACGTAAAATGCTAGATACTGCCAAGACGCTCTTAGTGAAAGAGTTGGCAATTTCTGAAGGGCGCCAAGAAAGAAAGATATACGAAGATATCGAAGAAATCTTTAGAGCTGTCTAATCTAATAATGTCATTCTGAACTTAAGCGGGTGAAGAATCTTCCATTTTATTCTGCCAATTCTTCGCCACGTCTTTTCGAAGTTAGTAGGGGCCTATTGAGAACCCGCGCCCGGTCGGCCTATGAGGGCATCTGTCATCGAGGAGTCGGAGTTTATCCCGAGTCTGTCGAGGGGACGAAATAATCTCTTCTGCCTAAGCGATGAGATTGCCACGCTCGCCAACGGGGCTCGCTCGCAATGACAGCGTCATACTTCGAAAAGACTTTTTTACAAATATTTATGGGATCTTCAAATTCAATTTGGGCGATCGTGGTGGCGGGGGGCCAGGGCCTGCGTTTTGGTACCCAAGAGCCTAAGCAGTTTTTACCAATGGCTGGGCGGCCTCTCTTTGAATATAGTTTAAATTGTCTTAGCCAACTCCCTGAAATCGAAGGTATTATTTTGGTTTTTCCACAGGCTTATTATACTGCTTATCAAAAGTCGTGGCATGGTCGCTTAACCGTGGTAGCTGGGGGAAAATTGCGTCAAGATTCTGTGTTGCAAGGTTTGGCTGCGATTCCCGTGACTGCTAAGTGGATTTTGATCCACGATGCCGCTCGCCCTTTGGTCGATGAATTTATTGTTAAAGAAACACTTAAAGCTGCTCAAAGCACGGGGGCAGCTGTGGCAGCCACCCCTATCGCCGATACTTTAAAAAAGGCTGATAACGAAGGATATGTGAAAAATACGGTGAATCGGCAAGGGCTTTATCAAAGTCAAACCCCACAAGTGTTTCGCCGTGATCTTTTAGAACAAGGTTTTGCCTATGCCAAGGCTAATCGTCTAGAGGTCACCGACGAAGCAGCCCTAATGGAATCTATTGGGGTCAAAGTTCGATTGGCCTCAGGCAGTCCTCGAAATTTCAAAATAACTACGCTGCTTGATTTTGAACTTGCAGAACAACTCATCTTAGGTCAGAGAAAAAAGGTATTATGATGTATCGAATTGGCCTAGGTTATGACATCCATCCCTTGGTGCCAGGTCGGCCTTTGATCTTAGGGGGAGTTGAAATTCCCTTTGAAAAGGGGCTTAAGGGGCACTCCGATGCCGATGCGGTTTTGCATGCCCTTTGTGATGCCTTGTTGGGGGCTTTGAATTTAGGTGATTTGGGTAAACATTTTCCCGATACCGACCCACGTTATCGGGGGATTTCGAGCCGGGTGCTTTTAAAAGAGTGCTATCGTTTAGTGCAAGAGCAACATTATGGGATCGCTAATTTAGATTGTGTGGTCATGGCCGAACGGCCCAAACTTCGCTCTTATATCGATCCCATGCGGCAAAATATTGCGGAAGACTTGAATATTGAACTTAATCAGGTAAGTATCAAGGCTTCAACGGCCAATGGTTTGGGTAGCATTGGTGCAGGCGAGGGCATAGCGGTGCAGGCCATTATTTTGCTTATAAAAAGATAGGAACAACATATGAAAACCCCTAAAAAGGGCTCATCTGCGGCGTTGCCCGCAAAGACGCGATCCTCACGTATTTGCATATACGCTCCGGTCGCGTCTTTGCGGGCGCCTTGCATCTGAGCCCTTTTTAGGGGTTTTCAAAAATCGAGTTATTTAGAGGTACCCATATGACACGAGTAAGGTTTGCTCCCAGCCCCACGGGGGAATTGCATTTAGGTAATATTCGCACCGCATTATTTAATTATTTATTTGCTAAGCATCAGCAAGGGGTTTGTGTCTTGCGTATCGAAGATACCGATAAAGAGCGGTCCACCCAAAATTTTGAAGATTCCATTTATACCGATTTGGCTTGGTTGGGGATTGAATTTGAAGAATCGCCTCGGGCCGGTGGGGCTCATGGCCCTTATCGTCAGTCTGAACGGTCTTCACTTTATCGGGAATATTTAGAAAAGCTGCAAGCGCAAGGCAAGGTTTATCCGTGTTATTGCACTCATGATGAGCTCGAGGCCGAAAAGATTAAGGCCCTCAATGCCAGTAAAACGCCTAAATACAGTGGCAAGTGTCGGCAGTTAACCCCAGAACAAAAAGAGCAGCTACTTTCCGAGGGCCGCAAGCCTTCGATTCGGTTTCATTTGACTCCGCAAGTGATTAAATTTCACGATTTAGTTTATGGCGATAAAAGTTTTGATACCAATTCTATGGGCGACTTTGTGATTTTTCGCTCTAATGGGGATCCGGTTTATCTCTTTGCTTCAGCCCTCGATGACTACCTCATGAAGATTACGCATGTGATTCGGGGTGAAGATGGCATGTCCAACACTCCCCGCCAAATCGCTCTGTTCCAAGCTTGGGGGGTAGAGGTTCCACAATATGGCCATTTGCCCTTAATCTTGGGGCCAGATCGTCAGTTATTATCCAAACGCCATGGTTCCACCTCCGTTGCAGCGCTTAAGCAAGAAGGATATTTAAAAGAAGCCGTGGTTAATTATGTGACCTTACTAGGTTGGGCGCCCGAAGATGCTCAAGAAATCATGACGCTTTCCGAAATGACGCAAAAATTTAATTTATCACGCGTGGGTCGCTCGAGTGCGATTTTTGATTTTGAAAAAATGAAACATCTTAACAAACATTATTTAGATCAACTTTCGCCTGAGCAATTTTGTGAGGCAATAAAATCTCATCTTCAAGCTAAATTGGGTGAATTGCCGGATAATGCCTTGGAGGTTGCGTTAGCCAGCCGGCATAATGGGCGCACTTTGGCAGAAATCACCCACGTGGTGGCTATTATTTTACAGCGGCCCCAAGCATTTCCTGAAGAGCTAAAAAATATTCTTATCACACCTGAGGCAAAAAAAGTTTTATTGGCCTATAAGCAAGTGATCGAAACCATCGATTCACCTTTTGGTGACGAAAGCTATGCGCAAACCATTGAAAAGGTAAAGGCGGCTACCAAGGCCAAAGGCAAGGGGCTTTTTATGCCTTTTCGCATTGCCTTAACCGGTGCCAGTGAGGGCCCTGAGTTGGCCAATTTATTTAAACTCTTTCCCAAAACCGAAATCTTGCAAAGATTAGACAATGCCACTTTGCCTTTATAATTCCCTTACCAAACAAAAAGAGGAATTTATTTCCCTCCACCCGCAACGTGTTGGGATGTATGTCTGTGGGGTTACGGTTTACGATTATTGTCACTTGGGGCACGCCCGCGCCAGTGTGGTGTTTGATATGATTTATCGGTATCTTACTCACCAAGGTTACACCGTGACCTATGTGCGTAATTTTACCGACATCGATGATAAAATTATTAAAAAGAGTCAAAGCACTCAAACCCCTTGGCAACAAATCACCGCGCAATTTATTCAGGCCTTTCATGAAGACATGACGAGTTTAGGAAATCTTGCCCCAGGCTTTGAACCCAAGGCCACCGATTTTATTCCCCATATGGTTCAAATGATTCAAACCTTGATGGATAAGGGGCACGCTTATCAGGCCGGTGGCGATGTTTACTATGCCGTGCGTAGTAAAAAAGATTATGGGAAATTATCGCACAAAAATTTAGAAGAATTAGAATCTGGTGCACGTATTGAAATTGGCGAACAAAAAAAAGACCCCCTCGATTTTGCCTTGTGGAAAGCGGCCAAACCTGGTGAGCCTACGTGGCCTTCGCCCTTTGGCCCCGGCAGGCCAGGCTGGCATATTGAATGTTCCGTGATGAGCACTCAGTTGTTGGGGGAACAAGTTGATATTCATGGGGGTGGGCGCGATTTAATTTTTCCTCATCATGAAAATGAAATTGCTCAATCGGAGGGTACCACAGGCAAAGAATTTGTGCGCTATTGGATCCATAACGGGTTTGTGAATTTGAATACCGAAAAAATGAGCAAGTCGACGGGGAATATTTTAACCATCCGCGAGGTTTTGAAAAAATACCCCCGTGAGGTGATACGTTATTTTTTACTTTCTTCGCATTATAGTTCGCCGCTGGATTATACGGATCAAAATCTCAAGCAAGCTGAATCAAGCGTGGAGCGGATTTATGAATGTAAAAGATTAGCCGAGGGCGAACTGAAAGGCCAAACCAACTCACAACCTCTTGATAAAGCTAAAACAGCGGCTTTAGAAAAAATTAATAATCTAAGTGGCGCCTTTGCAACGGCGATGAACGATGATTTTAATTCAGCCATGGCATTGGGCAATTTGTTTGAGGTAGTGCGCGAAGTATTTCGGTTGCTCAACGATGGCAAAGACAAGGTTTTGCAGGTAGCTGCAGCGCTGGCTTTTTTATCGCAATTACAAATTTACGACAAAGTTTTGGGTTTGTTTGGTATGAAATCCGAAGACTATTTTAAGGAGTGGCAAGCCTTAAAAGCAAACACAGCGCCTATATCCGAAGCTGAAATTTTAAATTTAATTCAACAACGAGAAATAGCGCGTAAAAATAAAGATTGGAAACAGGCTGATCAAATTCGCGACCAGCTTCAAGAAAAAGGAGTCTTAATTAAAGACAACCCCACCGGCACCGAATGGCGGTTTAAATAAGCTGTCATTGCGAGCCCACCTCTATTATTCTGAGCAATGTCATCCCTGCGAAGGCAGGGACCCATGATGGTGAAGAATCTTCCAATTCATCTGCAAATAGGGTCACGTCTTTTTGAAAAGTAAGTGGGGCCTATCCTTGTTTTCAAACGCGCACCGCGATCCCTACTCGGACTAAAAAATTCTTTGTTTTTTTGTGAATTAGATTACTCCTCTGTCGTCCTCTAATTCACAAAAACAATAGAATTTTTTAGTCCTCCTACGGGTTCGCTCCTGCGCAATGTTTTCAAACAAGGATAGGCCCCACTTACTTTTCAAAAAAACTTTGTGTAAATATTTTGATAGGTTAAAATCTTATCCTTATAAATAAAATTTAAATAGAATTATGCCGCGAAACGACGCAATATTTCTGAAATGAAAGTTTGATAAGGGACCCCTAGTTTTTTAGCTTTGAGTTTTAATTGTTTTAAATCTTGATTGTTGATTCGGATATTTAAAACAGCATCTTTTTTTCTTTGCGTGATGGCTCTAGCGATACTTTCAAATTCCATAGAACTTACGGGGTGGAATTTGCCTCTAATAAGATCCTTTTCAACGGTTCGTTCGTATTCGTTTAATTTAATTTTTGTCATTTAATTTACCCTCCTTACTTGATTAGTAGTGTAATACATTTAGTATATACAATTCAATAACTATTTTGGGAATCAGGGGCTTCTTGTATCTTTTTTTTTATGATGTAAGGTTGAGATATGAAATTCAAATTGCATGCAGATTTTAAGCCGGCGGGTGATCAACCGGAGGCCATAGAAAAGTTGGTTGAAGGTTTGGTGGCTGGGTGTGAGTATCAGACCCTTTTGGGGGTGACAGGGAGTGGTAAGACTTTTACTCTGGCCAATGTTATTGCCCAAGTGCAAAGACCAACTTTGGTTTTAGCTCCCAATAAAACGCTGGCGGCTCAGCTTTATTCGGAGTTTCAAGAATTTTTTCCAGAAAATGCCGTCAAATATTTTGTGAGTTACTACGATTATTATCAGCCCGAGGCCTATCTGCCGAGCCGCGATCTTTATATTGAAAAAGATTCTAGCCTTAATGAGGCTATCGACAAAATGCGCCACGATGCGACGCGGGCTCTGTTTGAACGTAACGATGTTATCATTGTGGCCAGCGTTTCTTGTATTTATGGGTTGGGTTCTCCCGAGGCTTATCATGGTTTATTGGTTTTTTTGGAAAAGGGTAGGGGATTAGCTCGCCAAAATATTTTGCAAGATTTAGTAAAAATTCAATATGTGCGTAACGATATTGATTTTCACCGGGGAACCTTTCGCTTGCGAGGTGATAGTTTAGAAATTTTCCCTGCCCATGAAGAAGCCAGGGCCATCAGGGTGGAATTTTTCGGGGATGAAATTGATCGCCTGGTTGAATTTGACCCTTTGCTGGGCAAAGAGATTCAAGAATTAGAAAAAACCGCCATTTATCCAGCAAGCCACTATGTTACTTGGGATCACTTGTTAAAAAAGGCCCTGGTGACTATCCGTGAAGAATTGAAAACCCGGGTGCAACATTTTCAAGAGTGCAATCGCCCGCTGGAGGCCCAGCGTATTGAACAACGCACGAATTATGACCTTGAGTTGATGGAAGAGATTGGTTTTTGTAAAGGCATTGAAAACTATTCGCGGCATTTAACCGGCCGTGGGCCAGGCCAACCTCCGCCAACGTTGTTAGATTATTTTCCAAAAGATTTTTTATTGGTGGTGGATGAATCTCATATCAGCATTCCCCAAGTGGGGGGCATGTACCCTGGCGACCGTTCGCGAAAAATGAATTTAGTGGAATATGGGTTTCGCCTACCTTCGGCCTTGGATAATCGACCACTAAAGTTTGAAGAGTTTGAACAACTCGTTCATCAAGTCGTTTATGTTTCAGCAACGCCGGGTGACTATGAGTTGGGTAAAAGCCAAGGGGCGATTGTTGAACAAATTGTGCGGCCTACGGGTTTGATCGATCCAGAAATTATCGTTTTGCCCGTGAAGAACCAAGTGGATGAGCTGGTGGCCCTGTGCCGTGGCAGAGTTGCCAAGGGAGAACGGGTTTTGGTCACGACTTTAACTAAAAAGATGGCCGAGGATTTGAGCAAATATTTGCAAGATATTGGCATGAAGGTGCGTTATCTTCATTCTGAAATTGAAAATATTGAACGGGTAGAAATTATTAGAGACCTACGCAAGGGGATTTTTGATATTATCGTAGGGATTAATTTGCTTCGAGAGGGGCTTGATTTGCCAGAAGTTTCGCTGGTGGCTATTTTAGATGCCGATAAAGAAGGATTTTTGCGGAGTGGGAAGTCGCTGGTGCAAACCTGTGGCCGAGCGGCGCGCAATCTCAATGGGCAGGTGGTCATGTTTGCTGATCAAATTACTCGGTCGATGGCATACGCCATTCAAGAAACTAAGCGGCGCCGGGAAATTCAAACCAAATATAATCAAGACCATCATATCACTCCGCGATCGATTCAAAAACTCATCAAAGATATTTTGCCAGCCCAGAATGTTGAAGAGAAACTCATGGCGCAAGAATCGCCTGAATTAGCGGCCTTGCCTAAAGAGAAAATTCCTGGGCATATTGAAAAATTGAAGAAAGAAATGAAAAAGGCTGCGGGCAATCTTGAATTTGAACAGGCCGCCCAATTACGAGACCAAATCGCTTTGCTGCGTAAACTTGAATTATTAAATTGAGCATCTCTGAGCAAGACCGCACCTTGGTGAAGCCGACGCGTAAGCTTCGACCTAATGGGGCTGGCCGGCATGGAATCCTTCCGGTATAACCGGCGCATCCTCACCGGCCAGCCCGCATTGGGGCCCCGGCGCTTCCGCGAATGGCCAAGTAAAGCAGTCGCCCTACTCACTTTGAAAAGACTTCTTATTTATTCAAAGCGTGCAAGAGCGCTTGGTGCATGGTTTTGATGGGGGGCTTGTGGCCGGTCCATAGTTCAAAGGCTAGGGCACCTTGGTGCACCAGCATAAAGTCGCCAGTAAGGATGGGTAACCCGCGCTTTTCTGCTTCAATTAAAAAGTGCGTGTGAAGGGGGTTGTAGACAATGTCACTTACCACGCAGGTGGTTTTTAGTTTTGCCCAGGGAAAATCGTTAAATTGCGTTCCCTGGAGACCAAGGCTGGTGGCATTCACCAATAGGTCTGCGTTTTCGAGTTGATCCCCCTCGGGTAACACATCAAGTGCTAAGGCCTCTAGGGTGATACCAGGAAATACTGGTTTCAAATAGCTCACCAGTTCATGGGCCCGATTGAAATGGCGATTATAGATCGACAATTTTTTGCAGTTTGCTTTAAGCAGGTTAATGGCAATGGCTCGGCTGGCCCCGCCTGCCCCTAATAAAACAATATTTTTGTCAAAGGGCTCAAACTTAGAGTTTAACTTTAAGCCTTGAATGAACCCGTTGCCATCGGTGTTAAAACCCAACAGCCGCTTATTGCGTACCACGACCGTATTAACCGCACTGATCAGGCTTGCCTCGGGGCACACGTAGTCTAAGAAGGGTATGAGGGTTTCTTTATGGGGAAGGGTAGCATTGAAGCCCAAATAATAAGGGTTTTGACGGATTTTTCGTATAAAAAGAGGCAATTCTTCGGGTAAGACTTCAACACTTGAATAACTATAACGCAAGTTTAGTTTTTTTAATACAGCCATTTGCATGGGCGGCGAAAGGCTGTGGCCAATGGGATGCCCGATGATGAAGAGTTTAGTTTTTGGCAAAAGCATAGGGGGCAGGTTATCGTTTTTACCAAAAAGGGGCCAGCTATTTTTTCCCCCTTTTCAAATCGGCAGATATACGATAGGCGAGACATAGACAAGGGAGGTGCCATATGGCTACTGAATTAGTAGAGCGGTTTATTTGGTCGAGTCGACTACTCATTATCACTTTGATCTTATCTCTAATTTTTCCTTTTTCTTCCCCGCGTGCCACGGCAGAAACCAAGCAAATCTATACCACCGCCATTTTGGGTGTCTATACCCCCGCTACCAAACCTAAGGTCATGAAAGGGGTTTTGGATGTTATGCACGATGAGTTTTCTCTCAAAGAGACTTTTCAATTAGTGGGTCAAGATAAAATTAAAGAAGCCTTATTACATCTCCCACTTTCCGATACTAGCCAGGGTGGTGAAAATTTTGATCAGGCTATTGATGCAGCAAAAAATCATTATGCCAATTTTGCCTTTGCTCCTGCGATTGATTCTTTAGAAAAGGCCATTGCAACTTATCGCAGCCAAGAAAGTGCGGGATTATTTCATTTAGTCGATGCCTATCAGTTGTTGGGTAATATTTATTTGGGGATGGGTAATAAAAAGAAAGCAGAAAAGGCCTTTCGTGAGGCCATTCGATTAGCTCCAGGTTACGAACCTTTGCCTGAAAAATTTTCTCCTAGCACCCTTCGTTTTTATAGCGATGTGCAAGCGAAGGCCAAACAAGATTTTGCCAAGACATTTCCCCTTGAGGTTCATGTTCAGCCAAGCAGTGCTTCAGTTTACGTTAATGGAGTTTTACAAACAAACTCTTCAAATCTACTTTATCCAGATGGCGAACATTTTTTGAGTGTTTATAAAGATGGCTATAAAAATTATAACCAAAAGATAGTTGTGAAAGGGAAAAAAGTTGTTACCACAGTTAACTTAGAGCGAGTAGGCACGGCCTTGCGCAGCGAAGATGGAATCATGGCTTCAGCAACCGAGAATCCAGCTTCAATTCAACTAAGGGCTTTGGAGGTTGCTAAGTCGATCGGTGCACAAAAACTCATTTTGGTTAGGGTCGATACCATAGGTTGGAAACATAAAATTGAAACTCAATTGATCGATATCAATCAAAAAGTGATGCAAGCCACCAAAAATGTAGAGGTAGGGGATATTGAAAACGATGTGCGTTCGGCCGCTAATGTGGTGGCGGCCTTTTTAGCTCAGGCGGCTGATAAAGAAGTCAAAAAGGGTAAGGCAGGCGATGTGATTGTCATTGGCAGTAAAAAGAAAAAATCTTTGGCTAAGTCGCCCGTGTTGTGGGGGATCTTAGGGGCAGTTTTAGTGGGGGCGGGAGTGGGGGTGGCTTTGATGGGGGGCGGCGGTGGATCCCCAAGCACCGGGCCTACCGGAACAACCGTAGACGTAACCGGTGCCGCGCCCAATTCACCTTAAATAGTAAAAGTTAGATTTGACCGGGGTGGCCAAGCAGGCAACTTGGAGGGTTCCTCAACCCGCGCGGAATTTATCCTGAGGCTTGGCGAAGGACTCCTCGTATTCGCATCAAAAAAATGTTGGTTTACGATGAAGTTGGAGTATTCCCTCTGGTCATCCTCCAACTTCAGTAAACCAACATTTTTTTGATGCTCATGACTCGTCGTTCTCGCGCAAAGGGTTTCGTCACCCTCTAAGTTGCCTGCTTGGCCACCCCGGTCAAATCTAACTTTTACTGCCAATATTAAATATTGTAGATGCTTGAGAAGTGTCGGCAGGGAGGTTTTTTTGACCATTCGCGGAAGCGGCGGGGCCCCCAATGCGAGTTAGCCGTCATGGAAAGCCGAGGCCGCCGAAGGCGGAACGCGGAAGGATTCCGTGACGGCTAACTCCATTAGGGTCGCCGCTGTAGCGACGGTCAAAAAAACCTCCCTGCCGACACTTCTCAGGCATCTATTTGGTCTTGAACGATTCCAGGGTTTGGATGAGTTGGTTTTGTTGGAGGCCACTGCTTGCTTGGTTGTAGAGGGTGGTTAGGTCGAGGTCGTTGGGCAAGAGTTCGCGGGCTCGTTTGATAAATTCTAAACCTTGAGAGTAGTTTTTTTGTTTGAGCAAGGCGCGGGCGATTTCACGATAGGCCTTGCCTAACATTTCGGGTTTGATGTTGGTGGTGGGCTGGCTGATAGCCTTGGAATAATTTTCGGCGGCTAAGTCATGTTCTCCTTTCATCGAGTAAAGCTCTGCCAACATGAAAAAGAGTGCAAAGCTGGGATTGCCTACCGAACTTGCGGTGCGTAACTGTTCAAAGGCTTGAGTCCATTTTTTTTGAGCAAAGAGCAAACGCCCAAAGTTTTCATGAATTTCTCTTTGATAAGGATGGGATGCTTTGAGCGATTTTAACCCCTTGGCTGCTAATTCATAGTATTGGGTTGCAGAATAAATACTCCCTGTTGCTTCTGAACAGATCGCAAATTTGAAATATACAATCGGGTCTTGGCAACCAAGCCCTATAGCCTCTTGGAGCTTTTGAAGTGTGGTTGTGCAATCAGCAATGTCATAAGCGGTAAAACCCTCTTCGACAAAATTATTCCACTTAGAATCTTTGTGCCCATGTTTTTGATAGAATTTCCAATCTGAAAGGGGTTTAGACAACCCAATATTGGCAAAATAACCTAAGATAAAAAGGAAAGAAAACCCTAGGTTTAGGGTTAAGTAGAGTCTTTTTCTGAAAAGGCCTAGCATCTTGAAGATCCCTTTGAGTAAAATTAGATACTTTTACTTAAACTATTGCGCAAATATCCAAGGTTATGATAGGGCTCAAATCCCTAAAAGAACTAGGGTATTTAATATAACTTAATAACACACGGTTTGGCAAAATTAAAGTAATGGTTTAATGGGTCTTTCTGTTTTTATTTAAAAATAGAGAGTTTAAACCAGTCAAACCGGCGGCTTAACCCAAGGAGCATAACAGTGATTAAAATCGAAATTAAAGAACTACTCGAAGCAGGGTTTCACTTTGGTCATCAAAGAGAAAGATGGAACCCTAAAATGAAACCTTTTCTTTATGGCGATCGAGGTGGGGTTCACATCATTGATCTTGCCAAGGCAGCTAACCTTTTCCAAGCAGCTTTAAATTTTATTGCGGAGTCTGTTGGTGAAGGCCAAGAGGTGTTGTTTGTTGCAACCAAACGCCAGGCCCAAGACCTTGTTAAAACCGAGGCTGAACGTTGTGGTATGTATTATGTCAACAACCGTTGGATGGGTGGCACCTTAACCAACTTTCGCACGGTTAAGGCCTCGATTGATCGTTTGAAAAAGCTAATCAAGGGTAAAGAAGATGGTAGCTTTGAAGATCTGAAAAAAGCAGAAAAATTAAGAATCGACCGCGAGATTCAACGCTTAGAAAAATCGCTGTCGGGTATCAAAGAAATGAATCGAGTTGCACAACTCGTGGTGCTCATCGATCCGAACAAAGAACATTTGGCTCTTAAAGAGGCCCTACGTCTGGGTATTCCCGTCATAGCCCTTACCGATACCAATTGTGATCCCGATGACATTGAATACGTGGTTCCTGGTAACGACGATGCCACCCGTTCCATCAAATTATTTTTTAGTAAAGTTGCCGATGCGGTTTTGGCCGGAATGTCGTTAAGAGAAGCCAAGGCACGTAGAAATGCCGTGGAGGCTGAAGAAAAACCCGCAGTCCGTGAAACGGGAGGCAGAAAAGCAGATGCCTATGTGGCTAAGCCGGAGGCCTCAGAAGACGAAGAAGCAACAGCCGATGTTTATAGTGCCAAGCCCATCGTAGAAGCTGAAGCCATTACCATGGAAAAACAACATCAAGATTAAAGTGATTAGAGGTACCTGTGAGTGCGATAACTTCTGAGTTAGTAAAAACCCTCCGGGAAAAAACCGGAGCAGGAATGATGGATTGTAAAAAGGCCCTACTTGAAGTGGGTGGTGATTTAGAAAAGGCGATCGATTTTTTACGCAAGGCAGGTACATTAAAGGCCGCTAAAAAATCGAGTCGGGTTACAGCCGATGGTTTGATTAATATCCAAAACCATGGTGCATGTACCAGCCTCGTTGAAATCAATTGCGAGACTGATTTTGTAGCCAAAAACGAAGACTTTTTGCAATTTTTATCTCAAACCAACCAAACCATCCTACAAAGTAAACCCCAAAGTCTCGATGCCTTATTAACGGCCCCCCTCGTGGGACATAAGGGTGTGAGTGTGGGTGGCCGGGTTGCCGAATTAATTGCCGTGATTGGAGAAAATATTTCGGTTCGTCGTTTTGCTTGGTATGAGGCCAAGGCCGACGAGCAGGCGGGGAGTTATACCCACATGGGCAATAAAATTGGGGTTTTGGTTAAAGTGCAGGGGCTAAAAGATGCAAACTCCGAAGTTTTAAAAAATCTTGCGATGCACGTTGCTGCCATGGCACCCCGATATTTACAAGCGAGTGACGTGCCAGCCGATGTTTTGGCTCGAGAAAAAGAAATTTATCAGGCTTCGTTACAAGAACAAGATAAAAAGAAACCTGCTCAAATTATAGAAAAAATTTTAGAAGGTAAAATCAAAAAGTTCTACGATGAAGTTTGTTTAGAAAATCAAATTTATATTCGCGACCCTAATGGCAAACAAAAAATCTCTGATTATTTGAAAAGCGTTGATCAAGGTGCTAAAATTCTAGAGTTCGTGCGTTTTCAAGTGGGTGAAGGTATTGAGAAAAAACAAGAAAGTTTTGCAGAGGAAGTGGCTAAACTCCAAGCTAGCTGACGTGGATTACAATGACAGATGAATCAATGGAAAAACCAGCCTATAAAAGAATTTTATTAAAAATGAGTGGTGAATCCCTGGTGGGTAAGCAGGGCCTAGGTATTGATTTCCCCGTGGTCAAAGAAATTGCTGAGGAAATCAAAGAGATTCATGCCTTAGGGGTAGAAATTGCTATCGTGATGGGGGGTGGTAATATTTTCCGAGGGGCCAATGCTGAAAGTAGCGGGATCGATCGGGCTAGTGCCGATTATATGGGCATGCTGGCCACGGTTATCAATGCCATGGCTCTGCAAGGGGCTTTAGAAAATGTTAAGGTTTATACTCGGGTACTATCAGCCATTGGGATCAATCAGGTGGTAGAGCCTTATATTAGGCGGCGAGCCATTCGCCATTTAGAAAAAAAACGAGTGGTTATCTTTGCAGCTGGGACCGGTAATCCTTTTTTTACTACCGATACTGCGGCCAGCTTACGAGCCATGGAAATTCAGGCCGATGTGATTTTAAAAGCCACTAAAGTTGATGGTGTTTACTCGAGTGATCCTATGCAAGATAAGCATGCGGTTAAATTTAATCAGTTGTCTTTTTTAGAAGTCTTAAATAAAAATTTGCGAGTGATGGATTCTACTTCTATTTCCCTTTGTATGGATAATCAAATGCCCATTATCGTCTTTAATCTCTTTGAAAAGGGAAATATGAAAAAGGCAGTCTGTGGTCACAGCATTGGTACTAAAGTAAGTTAATAGCGAGGCAATATGGAAATATTAACTCATACCAAACAAAGAATGGAAAAGGTTTTAGAAGCGGTTCTCAATGAACTATCAAAGGTGCGTACCGGTAGAGCCAATGTGGCAATACTCGATGATATTCGAGTAGAGTATTATGGTGCCTTAAGCCCTCTTAATCAAGTGGCCACCCTGACTGTTCCTGAATCGCGTTTGATTCTCATTCAACCTTGGGATGTATCGGTGATTGGTGGAATTGAAAAAGCCATTTTAAAATCAGATTTAGGCTTGTCTCCTTCTAATGATGGCAAAATTATTCGCATTGCTATTCCAGCACTTACCGAAGAACGCCGAAAAGAATTAGTTAAAGTGGTCAAGCAATATGGTGAAGATGGCAAGGTGAGTGTTCGCCATGTGCGTCGTGAATCTATGGATGAAATCAAAAAGCTTGAAAAAGAAAAGGCCCACTCCGAAGATGAAATTAAAAAACTTTCCGAGCAAATCCAAAAATGTACCGATGATTATGTGCATAAGATCGATGAGCTGATGGCAAAAAAAGAAAAAGACCTTATGCATGTCTGATTTACCCCACCACATTGCAATTATCATGGATGGCAATGGTCGATGGGCTGAGATGCGCCAATTGCACCGCTTAGAGGGGCACCGCCAAGGCATTGAAGCTGTTGAAGATATTGTTACTTATGCGGCTGATTTAGGCATTGAGTATCTAACCCTTTATGCCTTTTCCCAAGAAAATTGGTCGAGGCCCAGTGAAGAAGTTATGGGTCTCATGGAATTGTTGAGATTATTTTTACAACTTAAAAGAGAAAAATTGCTACGCAACGGTATTCGGTTAAAGGCGATTGGCCAATTAGAATTATTACCCGAACCTATTTTAAAAGAATTAACGAAAACCATTTTTGAAACTCGTCATGGTCAGAAGATGACACTCATTTTAGCCCTCTCTTATGGTTCTCAAATGGAAATATTAGATGCAGTGAATCGTTTACTGCGCAAAACCATGGCCGAAGGTAACCCTGGCAAGGTGATTACCCATGAAGAATTTTGTTCTCAACTTTATACAGAGTTTATTCCTGACCCAGATTTACTTATTCGAACCAGTGGTGAATATCGGATTAGCAATTTTATGCTGTGGCAATTAGCCTATTCTGAGTTATACTTCACCGATACCCTTTGGCCCGATTTTAATCGGGAAGAATTACAAAAGGCCATTCTTGAATTTCAAAAACGAGAACGGAGGTTTGGTAAAACCTCGCAGCAAATTCAAGCTGGAGAAAAAGATTTGTGACGAAGGTTCGTATTATAACGGGGCTCATTTTAGGTTTGTCGGTAGGCGCTTTCATAGGTTGGGCACCCCTCCCTCTATTTAATGCTGTGCTTTTGATTGTGTTGTCTTTAGCGGCCTATGAATTTTTTTGTATTACCTTGCCCCACCCTTCTTTGGGCTTTTTTTGGGCCATGCTTCTGACCATTTTACTCTCAATATTATTTTTATTTTTTCCGGCGCCTCCTATGTTGCCACTTTTTGCGGGGGTGCTGCTCTTATGTCTTTCTTTTTATCTGTTCCAAAAGCAAGACCCTGCTTTGGCAGTTAAACAGGCCAGCCTCACCCTGTTAGGTGTTTTTTATATTAGTATTCTTTTTTCCCATGTGGGCTTGATTCGTGCCCTGCCGCAAGGCGTGATGTGGGTCTATGTGTTATTAGCCTCAACTTTTTTGGCCGATAGTGGGGCCTATTTGGTGGGGCATATGATAGGTAGGCATAAATTAGCTCCGCGGATTAGCCCTGGGAAAACCGTTGAAGGTTTGGTGGGAGGAGTTTTTTTTAGTTTAATTGCCACCTTGATCGTAAAAATATTTTTTTGGCGTTATTTAAGTTTGTGGGATTGTCTGATCGTGGGTTGCATCAGCGGTTTAGTGGGGCCATTAGGCGATCTTTCAGAATCCTTGATCAAAAGAAGCGTGAATTTAAAAGATAGTGGGCGACTTATTCCAGGGCATGGGGGAGTGCTTGACCGAGTCGATGCCTTGCTTTTTACCGCCCCAGTTGTTTATTACTATGCCAAATATTTGAAAGGTTTTTGATTTGATGCGAGTTATTTCAATTTTAGGTAGTACGGGGTCGATCGGTACTTCTACATTAGATGTGGTGCGGAATAATCCCGAAAAATTTAAAGTGGCGGGGCTCGCCTGTGGTTCAAATTTGGATTTGTTAGTGCAACAGATTCAAGAATTTAAACCTCAATATGTTTCAGTAGGCAAAGCAGAAGATGTTGCAAAGTTACAAGCTCAATTGGGAAACGGTTTTTCAGAAATAGGCTGCGGGATGCAAGGCAATATTACCGTGGCTACTTTGCCAGAAACAGACATGGTAATTTCTGCAATTGTGGGGGCAGCAGGGCTAGAACCCACCCTTTCTGCTTTGAAAGCTAAAAAAGCCGTGGGGCTGGCTAATAAAGAAACGTTGGTGGTGGCAGGTTCGCTCATGACCCAAGTCGCAAAAAAACAACAAGTCACTCTACTTCCTATCGACAGCGAACATAGTGCCATATTTCAATGTTTAGTGGGCCAAAACCGTGATGAACTACGTAAGATTATTATCACGGCATCGGGAGGGCCCTTTTTGCATAAGCCAAGGGATGAATTTTCTTCTATCACGGTTGAGCAAGCCTTAAAACACCCCAATTGGTCGATGGGGGCTAAAATCACCATCGACTCTGCAACACTTATGAATAAAGGGTTGGAGGTGATCGAGGCGAAGTGGTTGTTTGATTTAGAACCAGAAGAAATCGAGGTTGTCATTCATCCACAAAGTATTATCCACTCCATGATAGAATTTCATGATGGTTCTATTTTGGCACAACTGGGTATCCCCGATATGCGCGTTCCTATTGCCTATGCTTTAAGTTTTCCTGAAAGGTTGCCCAATTCATTGCCAAGTCTTTCGTTGACTGAAATTGGCTCGCTTACTTTTTTCCCCCCCGATTATGAAAAATTTAATTGTCTTAAATTGGCCCGGCAATCACTTTCGAAAGGCGGGTCTTACACTGCGGTGTTGAATGCAGCTAACGAAGTAGCGGTAAAAAGATTTTTAGAAAAAAAGATTGGTTTTTCGGCCATTCCTTACGTGGTAGAAGCCACCTTGGAGAAGCATCAAAGTTGTGAGCCGGCTTCAGTCGATGAAATCTTGGCTATTGATAAATGGGCAAGGTTTGAAGCCGAGCGAGTTACCAGAAATTATGTTTTAAATTAGACCAGGAGTGTTCATGTCAACATTATTGATGATTTTATATTTTGTTTTAGGGTTGGGGCTTTTAATTTTAGTCCATGAAGCCGGTCATTTCATTATGGCCAAACTCAATGGCATTCGGGTCGAACGTTTTTCCATTGGTTTTGGCCCTAAGTTATTTTCTTTTAAAAAGGGTGAAACTGAATACTGTTTTTCAATGCTCTTTTTCTTGGGTGGTTATGTAAAAATGACCGGGCAAGATGACTTTGCCCAGGAAGAACCGGCGGTGACTACCGACCCACGTTCTTTTGAAAACAAGCCGATTTGGGCTCGAATGCTAGTTGTCTTAGGTGGGCCAAGCATGAACCTGCTTTTGCCTTGGTTGCTCATGCCCATCGTTTTTCTGATTGGAGTTACGCAACCTAAATTTTTAACCGAACCACCAGTATTGGTAGGAGTTCGGCCAGGGTCGTCGGCTGATAAAGTAGGGATGCAGATTAGCGATCGTATCATTTCTATTGAGGACAAGACCGTCGATACGTGGGAAGGGGTGCTATGGGAACTAGCGTTGGCCCAAGGCAGAGACGTGCGGTTGGTTTTTGACAGAAATGGCAAACCGCAAGAGGCTTCCCTTAAGGTTGAAAAGTTGGGTAAAGAAGAAATGCCCGACATTGGGATTCATCCTGATTTTTTCATTCCCCCGCAAATTGGAGCGGTGAGAGCTGACACTCCAGCCGAGCAGGGGGGGTTAAAAGCCGGCGATCGAATTCTCAAATTGAATGGCCAAGAAATTCAACATTGGTCGCAAATCAGTGAGTTGATGAATCAATACGGCGACAAACCTGTTGAGGTGAGTTTGTCTCGGGAGGGAGTTTTTCATAAAATCATGGTTACGCCAGCGGCGATGAAAGACGCCGATAAAACTTATTATGTTTTGGGCATTGAGCCCATGCTGCAAGAGACGTTTAGGCGGTATGGTTTGGTGGAAGCTTTTCGTCAGGGGAGTCGGCAAAATGCCCTTTTGCTCACTAAAACCTTAGAAGTACTTAAAAATCTTTTTACGCTTAAAGTTTCGGTTAAAGCTTTAGCAGGTCCGGTGCAAATTGCCGTGGGTACTGTTAAGGCAGCTGAACGAGGCTTGGGTAATTTTATTTTTTTCTTGGCCTTCTTAAGTATTAATTTAGGGGTCGTAAACCTCTTGCCCTTGCCGGTGCTCGATGGAGGTCATGTGGTTTATCTTCTTTATGAAACCTTGTTTAGAAAACCGCTTTCTTTAAAGTTGAAGTTGATTTTTCAGCAAATCGGTTTGGTATTATTACTAGCTTTAATGGTTTTTGTAACCATTAATGATATTAATCGCCAATGGGGTTTTGGAAAAATATTTTCTTCCCTTAAAAATTTATTTTAGTGATTCGCATGGGAGATAAGGCTCTATATATCGATACCACCGGTTTATCCTTAAACTTAAGCGTGGCTATTGATGGGAAGGTTATGCTTGAAGAGTCAAACCGACAGCATAAAGTCCCGCATTCAAGAAATTTACTTTTAGAGATCGATGCACTTTTAGCTAAGGCGCAATGGAGCTTAAGCGCGCTTGATTACCTGGTAGTTTTAGTAGGGCCGGGTTCTTATACCGGTTTGAGAATAGGCCTCGCAGCTACGAAAGCCTTTGCGCTGGTTTTTAATCGTTCCATTGTTCCCATTAACACCTTAGAGGCCGTAGCTTGTTATCACTTAACCAAAAATTCACCGTTATTGGTGCCATGCCTGGTGGCCAGAAGCCAAGAGGTGTACGCAGCGGCTTTTGGCCCTCATGCTTCTATCGATTGCTTAGAACCTCATTTTAGCCAGGTGATCGAGATTGATGAATTGCCTAAGCTACTTGAGCGATGGCCAGAAGTTTTAACCTTTGGGTCTGGAGCCTTACTTCACGAAAAGTTTTTAGCAAAAAATTCTAATATTAAAGTTTTGCCATCCGAAGAGATAGGGCATGAACCGCATTTGCCCAGCGTGCTTTGTTTGGCTCATGGGCGCTATCAAGCCGGTTTATTCATGAATGCAAAAGCATTGAGTGCTTATTATCTCCGCGGCCCCTCTTTAAAAACTAAATAAAATCAAAGTCTTACGCTAAGTGTGATATTTAGCACTTTTCAAGTTAAAAGAAATGATTACAATCAAAATTAGTCGTTCTTTCTAAATCCAATTATCTTTATTTATATCTGGAGGTCTTCATGAACATGAATCCGTCCGATGAAGCGTTGATTACATCGCACACTGAAGAAAACGTTGAGTTAAAAAGTCTATGGCAAGAACACCTTAAACTAAAACGCGAATTGGAGAAAATAAATCGGAAACCTTATTTAACACCGGAGGACAAAACCAAGAAAAAGCAATTGCAACTGAATAAACTTGTAGGAAAGACTAAGATCGAGCAAATTTTATCTTCCTACCGAACTTAAAGATTAATCTTTTAAAAAATTGAAAATTTTAACCCATACCCTCATGGCCCTCGTGGCCAACTCTGCTGGTGTCTTAGCCCGCATCACAAAATTCTTTGGTGAGCATGGTTATAATATTGATGCCCTTACCGTAGCACCCACCTATCATGATCCACGAGTTTCTCGCATCACCATTGTCACCAAGGGTAATACTGCGGTGCTAGAAAAAATGGTGCAAGAGTTAAGCCAATTAGAAGATATTTCTAAAGTTGTGGTGGTGCGGGAAGAAGACTATTTATGTAGGGAGTTGCTTTTAGTGAAGGCTAAGGCCGATCATAAGAATCAAAAAGAAGTTTTGAAAATTATTCGTGAGGTTCAAGGTGAAATTTTAGATGAAGAATCAGGGGCGATTATTGCGATGCTGCATAATCATCCTGATCAAAACGATCAAGCCATTCATCAGCTCAAGGCGTTTGGGGTGATTGAAGTTGTGAGGACGGGGCGGGTTGCTATTGGAAAGGGTAAGACCGCATTTCGACAGACATAAGGAGGCTTTTAAAAAATCTTTTAAATGGGCTTAAGGCTTCCAGGGGTCCGTGTCGCCCAGGGGTTATGGCCCCTGGGCGCACTCAAAGTCTCGGCTTTCATGGTATTATAGCCATAGATATGAAAGCCTCCGACAAACCCCTTCCAGCCTTAAGCCCATTTAAAAGATTTTTTAAAAGCATCATTTATATATGGCAAGAGCAACGATTATATGAAAATAGCGAAAGAAGGAATTTGGTTTATTGTTTTGGCGCTGGGGTTGGCGGTGGGGGCGTATTTGGTTCATTGGATGGTGGGGGTGTTGTTTAGTTTAGTGTCATTGTTTGTGATTAATTTTTTTCGTGATCCTGAACGCCAAGCACCAATCGATTCTAGCCTCATGGTGACAGGGGCCGATGGGCGGATTTTAAAAATAGAACAACTTACCAGCAGCCCTTATTTCAATGAACCTCATCAGCGTATCAGTATTTTTATGAGCCCGTTCAATGTTCATGTGAATCGTGTGCCTATGGATGGGACGGTAGAGAAGATCGAATACCATCCCGGTAAATTTTTTAATGCCAGTTTAGATAAGGCCTCGCAGCATAATGAACGCAATGCAGTTTGGCTAAAGGGGCTTGATGGGGCTAGGGTTGCCTTTGTGCAAATCGCGGGTTTCATCGCGAGGAGGATCGTTTGTTATGCCAAGGTGGGGGATGAATATAAAAAAGGCGAGCGTTATGGGATGATTCGATTTGGCTCCCGGATGGAGCTTTATTTCCCCAATGATTGGAAGGTGTTAGTGGGGGTAGGCGATAAAGTTTATGCGGGCCGTACACCGCTTGCTAAAATGGGATTGTCTTGAGGGGTTAGATCGATTATAAGGGATCGTTTAGGTTAAATAATCAAAAATGAAGAAATTTAAAATTAGAAAATTTAATCGGCTTAAACGAGGCAACCGCCGTACCTACGACATGCGGAAGGGCATTTATATTTTGCCCAATCTCTTTACCACCACCAGTCTCTTTTGTGGTTTTTATTCAATTGTTCAAACCCTGAAAGGCCATTATTATGTAGCAGCTTGGGCAATTTTTGTGGCGGGTATTTTTGATATGTTAGATGGGCGCATCGCTCGTTTAACTCGAGCGAGTAGCGATTTCGGAACTGAATACGATTCTTTATGTGATCTGGCTAGTTTTGGGATGGCACCTGTTTTGTTGGCCTATAGTTGGTCTTTACAAGCTTATCCTCGTATCGGGGTCGCTGCTGCCTTTTTGTTTTTTGCCTGTGGGGCCATGCGGCTAGCCCGTTATAATGTTCAATCGGTCAATGTTGAACGCAAGAATTTTCAAGGGCTACCTATTCCCATGGCGGCAGGTTTGTTGATCACTTATGTGATTTTTTATCATCACTATTTTGGAAGGGCAATGCCCGGCAAATCTGTTTTGTTTTTGAGTTTAACCATCTTAGCTGCTTTGTTGATGGTGAGCAATGTTCCTTATCGCAGTTTTAAACAGTTTACTTCTAGGCGGCGGGCATCATTTTTTTATTTGGTGGGTTTAGCCGTGGTGATTTTCTTTTTCATTATTTCTCCCCACGAATTTGTTTTTATTGCGTGTTTGATTTATACAGCTAGCGGCATGGTAGAATATGTCTTGCAAAAAATCTTTGTGGCCAAAAGCCCTAGCAAAGAACTTACCCTCGAGCTTGGTGGCCCCACGCCACCCTATGAATCAGAATCCCTACAATCTATTCATTAGACCTCTTGCATAACCTACTGCGCGACCCAATGACTTCGTTGGGGCACCCCAAAATCCTCACGTATTTCCATATACGCTGCGGTTTCGGGGCCCCGCCCCGCCTTGTCCTTGGGTCGCTCGCGACGGTTCTACAAGAGGTCTATTAGTTACTATCCAGAGAGCAGTTGCGGCAAAAAGAGATAGTGTGTTACTAATTAAAGCTTAAGGAGTTTTTTATGGTCAAGGACATTGTCAAAATATTTGATACCACCTTGCGTGACGGGGAACAGTCCCCGGGTTTTAGTATGAATATTGAAGAAAAGTTAAGGCTAGCGCGGCAATTGGCCAAGCTGAATGTAGACATCATTGAAGCAGGTTTTCCCGTCGCCTCGGAAGGTGACTTTGAGGCCGTGCGGCGAGTGGCCCAAGAGGTCCAAGGGCCAACCATTGCAGGCCTGGCAAGAGCCAATTTGAAAGATATCGATCGTTGTTGGGAGGCCATTCGTTATGCCAAGCGCCCTCGTATTCATACCTTTATTGCAACCAGCGATATTCACTTGCAACATAAACTGCGAAAGACGCGCGAGCAGGTGTTAGAAGATACGGTACAAGCTGTGGCTCATGCGGTTCGCTACACGCCCGACGTAGAATTTTCGGCTGAAGATGCCACGCGTAGCGATCGGGATTATCTGTGCCAGGTCATTAGCGCAGCTATTGAAGCTGGGGCTACGACCGTTAATATTCCGGATACAGTGGGTTACACCGTGCCAAGTGAATATTTGAAATTAATTCAATATTTAAAACAAAAGGTCCCTAACATTGATCGGGCCATCATTAGTGTGCATTGTCACAATGACTTAGGCCTAGCCGTATCTAATTCTTTAGCGGCTATTGAAGCTGGGGCAAGACAAGTGGAATGCACCATCAATGGCATCGGTGAACGGGCCGGTAATGCCTCGATGGAAGAAATTGCTATGATCTTAAAAGTGCGTGGTGATTTAATGAAATGCGATACGAATCTGAAAACCCAGCAGTTGTATCCCACCTCGAAGTTATTGTCGTTAATTACGGGTGTGGCTGTGCAACCTAATAAGGCTATTGTTGGAGAAAATGCCTTTGCCCACGAAGCGGGTATTCATCAAGATGGTATTCTTAAACATCAAATGACTTATGAGATCATGACCCCTGAATCCGTAGGCTGGTCTAAAAGTAATTTGGTGTTGGGCAAACATTCGGGTCGGCATGCCTTTAAGACTCGTTTGTCAGAATTGGGTTATGAATTAGATGAAACCCAAATCAATAGTGCCTTTACCGCCTTTAAAGCCCTGGCTGATCGTAAAAAAGAAATTTTCGACGATGATTTAGTTGCATTAGTGTCTGAGCAAAGTCATAGTTGGGAAGATAAATACACTCTTAAATCTTTACAGGTCACCAGTGGTACTGATCAAGAGGCCACCGCAACGATCAGCCTGGATGTTGCAGGCAAAGAAGTAAAGGGTTCGGATAAAGGTGAGGGCCCGGTAGAAGTGATTTTTAAGACTTTGCGTAAGCTCACTCATTCTCGTAGTGAGTTGATGAAGTTTCAAATCAGTTCTATTACCGGCGGCGTTGATGCGCAAGGTGAAGTGACGGTAGTGATTCGAGAGAACGGGAAAGAAGTCCGCGGAGTAGGGACACATACCGACATCTTAGTAGCCAGCGCCCGAGCTTACATCAACGCGCTCAATCGATTGATCCTATTTGAAAAAGTATCCCAAAAAGGGATATAAATGTCATTGCGAGCTGCTTTTGTCATCCCCCGGCTTGACCGGGGGACCCATGATGCCGAGCGTGGCAATCTTCCTTTTCATTCTTCATTTCGTCTGCAAATAGGGCCACGTCTTTTCGAGGGAGGGAGAGGTCAATTGAGAGCCCGCGCCCGGTCAGCCTACTCGGGCTAAAAAATTTTTTGTTTTTAATTGAATTAGAGTATTCCTTCGTCATCCTCTAATTCAAAAAAACAATAAAATTTTTATAGCCCTCCGGAGCCTGTCCTGAGGTTTGGCGAAGGATCTGACCTCTTGCGCTAAAAGGCTCTCAATTGACCTCTCCCTCCCTCGAAAAGACTTCACACAAATATTTTTAGCCTTGGGCTGAATCTTTCATTTTAATCGGTAAAGATCCATGTTTTCGAGGCGGGTTTCGAGTTGGTAATGGTCGCTCAGGTAATTTTGTAGGGCTGGGAAATCGGCTATGGGGTAGCGTTGATAGTCGTGGTAATTGCCGATGGAGGTATCGATAATGTAAGTAGGTTTTTGTTTGGCAAAGTCAGCAAATAATTGGTCCCAACTTTGGGGGTTGATATTGGCCCGTGTGTCGAATTGTAGAGTTTCGTTCTGGCGGGGTGAGCGGCCGGTTAGGAAGTCTGAAGAGATAAAGCGGGCAGCGGGGTTGCGCTCTGAATAATAATAAATGCCTTGTGCCCAACCCCAAATAAAAATGGAGTCCTGTTTTTGGGTTCTTTCTTTAATATAATGGCCCACTACTTTAAGGGCAGGGCTATAATCACCCGTGTCGTCTAATTTCATTTCTAAGCCGATAAAAGGAATGCGTAAGACCAAAAGCACAATGTAAAGAAAAGTTATTTTAAATAAGCTTCGTTCGAGTTTGTTTTTAAGCGAAAGAATTTTTTCTAATTGTAAGGCACTTAAGATACAGAGGGTTGGGAAGGCTTGTAGAAAGTAATGGGGGAAGAAACGCCCACCTGGCACTGTGGCTAATAAAGAAAAACCAAAGATGAGCCAAAGCAGAATTTCTAACTTTTTTTCCTTCCAAAATCTATAACCCACTAAAACCCACAACGGAGCTGTCATGAGCAGCACGTGACCGGTTTGAGTCAAGAAATTCCATAAAACATTGTGATTAGAAAAACCTTGTAAAATATATTGGTAGTTGTGTTGAAAAACCCAATAAACAAAATCATTCCAACTCCCAACTTTGACTAAATAGGCCACACAAAGCGCAGCAACCGTTGCCATACCAAGCAAAAGACCACCTAAGCGTGTTAAGTAAGCCTTGATATTAAACGGAACGATGAATAAAAAAATGAAATAGGCAAAAAATTGGATAGCACCTTGTTGGCGAAAGAGAGAACCGGTTAAAAGCAAAATGCCTGATAGAAAAGCCGAGCTAGCAGGTTGTTTTTTGAAACTTCTTAAAAAATAATAAGCACTCAGAACTAAGGGTAGGTTCATGAGCAATTCGCCAGTGGTGGCAAGGATGCGAAACCCGGGGGCACTTGCAAAGATAAGATAAAAAACCCCTGCCCAAAGGCTGGCTAGTCGGGAGGCGCCGGCCTGTCGGCTAAGATAAGTCACACTTAAGCCTGTAAGGCTGAACCAAAGCATGCCTAGTAGATGAATGGCCCAATATTGGTGTTTGCCAAAAATCGAAAAAACTCCAGCATAAACCAGGTAAAGTAAAGGTGGCTTTTCTCCCATGACGGTTACGTAAGGGCTTGAGCCATCGACTATACTGTTCGCCAATAGCCCCCACATCACCTCATCAATATCGAGGTAGGGCCAAAATAAAGAGGGACATCGAAATAAGAAAGTGATTAAGCTAAAAATAATGAATATTTTCCAACCCTTGGGGAGTACGTTTGAAATGGGGTCAACACTTGAAGTCATGGAGGGTTTGAGAATTCTTCCTTGAAAGTCGAATGTAAAAGATGTAGGAGAGGAAGTAAATAAAAAAGGGAACTATGTCAGTATTTTTAGTGATTCCGACTTATAACGAAAAAGACAACTTGCCTTTGTTGGTAAGAAAGGTCTTTTCGGTCTTGCCAGAGGCTAAGATGTTGATTGTTGACGACGCTAGCCCCGATGGCACGGGTGTGTTGGCAGAAAATTTACGACAACATTACCCTGAACGGCTGTTTGTTTTGCACCGGGCTGGGAAGCAAGGTTTGGGCTCGGCTTATGTGATGGGTTTTCGGCAGGCCTTGCGCTTGGGGGCAACAAAAGTCATTCAAATGGATGCCGATTTTTCTCATCCTATTGAACGTTTACCCAAAATGTTAGCTTTGGCCGAAGATTATGATTTGGTGATCGGTTCTCGTTATGTGGAGGGTGGCCAAACTCCTGGGCTTAAAGGGCTTCGCAGATTGATTAGTTGGGGAGGCGGGGTTTATACCCGTGCTATTTTAGGGTTGAAGGTTCGGGATGTAACCAGTGGTTTTAAATGTTTTGATGCCAGTGTATTAGCCGATATTGATTTAGACAATTTCAAGATGTCAGGCTATGGGTTTCAAATTGAATTAATTTATAAAACTTTTTTGAGAAATTATCGAGTGGTTGAAATGCCCATTTGCTTTAAAAGTCGGCGCCAAGGGGAATCAAAAATGGGTTTCAAGATTGTTTTAGAAGCTCTGCTTAATGTGCTTGTCTTGCGTCGCGATTCGTTTGCATTTCGGCGCGCTTACAGTGCACAACTTGATTACTAGTCTTGCCTATAAAGCATGTCCAATAAACAGAATTTAAGCCCGCGGGAAGAATTATTAGCCATTCAAAAAAGAGTCTTTTACCATAATAAACAAATCATTGAAGACTCCGTTCTGGTTCAAGAAAAAGATTTTTCTCAATACGAAAAAAATTACTTAAATTGCGTTAGAACCTATCAACGAGTGGTAAGTTTAGATGAATTAAAGCGCAAGATGGTTAAGGCGCAGTTTGTTTTTGTGGGGGATTATCACACCAACCCGCAATCTCAGCGGTCATTCTTGCGCCTTTTGCGAGCCTTAGTTGGCGAAACTAAAAATTTTTGCATCGCTTTAGAATTTATTCAGCGTAAAAAACAAATTTATGTTGATCAATATTTAAACGGCAAACTTCCAATAGAAAAATTTTTAAAGAAAATTGAATTAAAAAAACATTTTCATTTTGATCTGTGGGGGAATTTTAAACCACTTTTTGATTTTGCCATTTATCATGGGGTTAAGATTTATGGTTTGGAGACCGCTCCTTATGGTTCAGGGCTGATCAAAAGAGATCAAGCCATGGCCGAAACTTTAAAAGATATTCATGAAAAAAATCCTAATTCCCTTGTGGTTTGTTTAGTGGGAGATTTGCACATCGCTCCAAAAAATTTACCCCACCAATTACGGGCCACTTTAAATGCAACGAAGCTGCGTTCAGAAAAAATACTTCATGTTTATCAAAACTCAGAGAAAATTTATTGGCAGTTAGCCCAAGCCGGGTTGGAGGACAAGGTTGAAATTGTTCAGCTGGGGGAATGGAGTTACTGTTTAATGAACACGCCGCCCGTTGTGTGGCAACAGTCTTATTTGAATTGGCTCGAAAATGAAATTGAGTTTGATTATTCCGATCCCAAGGCCAATTTTGTTGATTTAATGGAACGAATCGCGGCTTTTTTAGAAATTAAGGTGCCCGACACTAAAGACGAAGTTGAAATATTTACGTGGGATGATTTGAGTTTTCTTGATCGATTAGAAAATGCCTCTGACTTTACAGTTCGAGAAATCAAAGCCATTAAACAACAGATTGAATCTTCAGAATCTTATTATATCCCTAAACGTAAGTGGGTTTATCTAGGGAATCTTTCCATCAACCATGCTGCTGAAGAAGCCAGCCATTGCCTTAAACATTTATTATCGGGTGAAGAATTTCCCCGCAGTGGGTTTGATGCCTTTTACGCCAATGTATTGCATGAAGCGGTAGGGTTTTTTGGTTCTAAATTAATCAACCATAAACGAAAATGTTTAAGAGAACGGGATTATGAATCCCTCATTGAATATTTTAAAACCTCTCAAGATTTTCCACGAGTGCGCCATTTAGAGGTGGAAATAGCGAGGTTTGTTTTATCCCATCAGGCCATGATGAAAAAAGGGAAAGACCCAGCCATGCCTGAACATTTTTTTTCTAATTATAAATTATTTTTTGGTGTGTCGCATGCCTTGGGTTATTTATTGGGGGAGAGAATTTATTATGCGATGCTCAAAGAACTTATTCGAAAAAGAGAAGTCATAAGGCTTTACCGCAGCCCGTTTAAAGAAGAAGGTGAACCTTTTTTACTTTATCATTATCTTTATAATAAGACCTCCCGCTTGCGCCTGCCCCACCGGCTTTAGTTGATCCTATCAATATGATGAGCATCATGCATACGATTGATGGGCATCATTTTCTTTCAGGGAGGGGTAGTTTATTTATAATCACATCAGAAACTGGATTTTTGTCTTAAACAATCCCTTACCCAATGTAAACGAGGCGAAAAATGGGGATCATGGCGTTTTTTTTAGTTTTTATTTTGAGTCTTCCTTCGACAGCGCTTGCCTTCGTAGGCCAGGGCAAGGTTCTATTTGAACAAAAGTGCGCCGCCTGCCATACCATTGGTGGTGGGCGCCGCGTGGGGCCCGACTTAGCGGGTGTGCATGATCGACATAAAGAAGACTGGATGCTTAAATTCATCAAGTCTTCGCAAGCCGTCATTCAATCCGGTGATCCCGAAGCCGTGGCCTTGTTTGAACAAAACAACAAGATTATCATGCCCGACCATCTCTTTTCCGACGATGAAATTAAGGGAATTATTGCATACATCAAGGAAGCGGGAGGAAGTTCAGCACCTCATAGTGGAGGAGGGCAGGTTGTGGTGGAGACTCCGTCGGAACCGACCCCAGATGAAATCTTGTTGGGGCGCAATCTTTTTCAAGGAAGGGTTCGTTTTACGCAGGGTGGGCCTTCTTGTATTTCATGCCATCATGTGAGAAACGATGCTGTCATTGGGGGTGGGGTCCTTGCCAAGGATCTAACCCTAGTATTTTCTAGAATAGGTAAACCAGGGGTGCAGGCGATCTTAGGGAGCCCTCCTTTTCCTGTTATGCAAGCGGCTTATCAAGGTAAATCTTTCACACCGGAGGAGATTCGGGCATTAACAGGTTTTTTGCAAGATGCGGATCGTGAACATGCCTTTCAACAACCCAAAGATTATGGGTGGGGGCTCTTTAACGCTGGGATCAGCGGTGTGGTGCTACTTTCTGTGCTCTGTGCGTTGATGGGGTGGCGTCGCAAGAAACATTCCGTCAACCAAGCAATTTATGACCGACAGATTCAATCCGAGTAGATGAAGGAGCATCCATGAGCTGGATTAAAGATATTATTTCCCCTCAGACGCGAAAATGGGAAGAGTTTTATCGCAATCGCTTTCAACACGACCGTATCGTTCGAAGTACGCATGGAGTTAACTGTACGGGCGGTTGTTCTTGGCAAATCCATGTGAAAGACGGCATTGTCGTTTGGGAGACGCAACAACTCGATTACCCGCTCCTGGAAGATTCACTGCCACCTTATGAACCGCGGGGTTGTCAAAGAGGTATTTCGTACTCTTGGTATTTATATAGCCCGCTTCGCATCAAGTATCCCTTGATTCGAGGTGCCCTGATCGATGCCTATCGTGCCGAAAAGGAAACATGGGGTGATCCGCTCAAGGCCTGGGAGTCTTTGCAAAAAGATCCACAAAAACGCCAGACCTATCAGAAGGCTCGCGGTAAAGGTGGGTTTAGAAGGGCTAGTTGGGATGAGGTTTTGGAAATCATGGCCGTTGCCAATATTTACACCGCAAAGAAATATGGCCCCGACCGAGTTATTGGTTTTTCACCCATCCCTGCAATGTCGATGCTCAGTTATGCAGCGGGTGGTCGATTTCTCCAACTGTTTGGAGGAGTGAATTTAAGTTTTTATGATTGGTATTGTGACCTTCCTACAGCTTTTCCAGAAATTTGGGGCGAACAGACCGATGTTTGTGAGAGTGCTGACTGGTACAATGCCAAAATGATTGCCGACATGGGTGCGTGTTTGAATATGACCCGTACACCCGATTGCCACTTTTTTGCAGAGTCACGGCACAATGGCACCAAGGCGGTTGTGTTCTCGCCTGATTTTAGCCAAGTTTGTAAATATGCCGATCAGTGGGTGCCTCTCCACGCGGGGAGTGACGGTGCGTTTTGGATGGCGGTCTCTCATGTCATCCTCAAAGAATTTCATCACGAAAAACAAACACCCTATTTTATAAAGTACGTCAAGCAATACACCGACAGCCCTTATCTGGTCGTGCTCAATAAGGAGGGCGGTCATTACACTCCAGGCCGTCTCTTGCGAGCCAATGAAATCAGCTCCTTTCAAGATATTGAAAACGGTGAGTGGAAGTTTCTCAATATAGATGAAGCATCGGGGAGCTTGGTAGTGCCCAAGGGTGCGATGGGGCATCGTTGGGGTAAGGCTGGTCAGTGGAACATGAAGCTTGAGGGTTCCACGGATGACAACCCTTATGATCCCGTGCTTACCTTGCTTAAAAATAATGATGGCGTGCTGAGTACCGAATTTACAGAATTCGGCCTAAACAAGAAAGTTTTGCGAGGCGTTCCCGTCAAGTATGTTGAGACTTTGCATGGCAAAGTTGCTGTCGCAACGGTTTATGATCTGATCATGGCTCAGTATGGCGTGGGGCGTGGGCTTTCGGGAGAATATCCTAAAGACTATGCCGATGCAGATGCTGCTTATACACCCGCTTGGCAAGAGATTTTGACAGGGGTTGATTCTAAGACCGTGCTTCAATTTGCCAGAGAGTGGGCCAATACTGCGGCGATGACCGAGGGTAAGTGCATGATCATCATTGGTGCGGGTATTAATCACTGGTATCACGCCAATCTGATGTACCGTGCGGGTGCTATGGCGTTGATGCTTTCAGGCTGCGTAGGTAAAAATGGAGGTGGTTTGAATCACTATGTGGGGCAGGAAAAACTAGCCCCGGTTGATTCTTGGGGTTCCATTGCTTTTGCCAAAGATTGGTATGCAGCGAGTCGGCTTCAACAAGCCCCGCTGTGGCATTACATCAACACCTGTCAGTACCGTTACGATGGTCAGTATTCACATTATAATACGGTCCCCGACAATGACATGACCCGCAAACACACGGCCGACACTATTTTGCAGTCTGTTCGTAATGGGTGGATGCCCTTTTATCCGCAGTTTAAGCAAAGCACTTTAGAACTTGGTCAAGAAGCCATGGCCCAAGGTGCCAAAGACGACGCGGGTATTACCGATTATGTATTGAAAAAATTAAAATCAAAAGAATTGGAATATTCCGTGGCAGACCCTGAGGCCGAAGAAAACCACCCAAGGGTTTGGTATATTTGGCGTGGCAATGCCATCATGGGGAGTATGAAGGGTCACGAGTATGCCCTGCAACATTATCTTGGCACGCATTCAAACGCCATTGGGAAAGATTCGGCAGAACACCCTCAAGAGGTGAAATGGCATGAGATCGCACCCACCGGAAAGATGGATCTGGTAGTGGACTTAAACTTTCGCATGGACTCCTCAGCGCTCTATTCCGATATCGTTCTGCCTGCAGCTTCTTGGTATGAAAAGGCAGACCTCAACAGTACCGACTTACATTCGTTCATTCATCCACTGTCAGCGGCTATTCCGCCGGTTTGGGAAGCCAAGACCGATTGGAACATTTTTAAAGAATTAGCAAGGGTGACGAGTGAGGCGGCTAAAAAATATTTTCCCGAACCTCAGGTAGACATTGTTGCATTGCCATTATCCCACGATACGGCCGATGAGATGACGCAGCCCAGTGTGAAGGATTGGTATCATGGCGAGTGTGAGGCAATTCCTGGAAAGACCATGCACAAGCTTGCCGTGGTTCGCCGCGATTATACCAAACTCTATGAAAGATATATTACCCTCGGAGAAAATATCAAAACCAAGGGTTTGGGTGCACACGGTAACCATTATTTCTGTGCGGATGAATACGACCAGATGATTGCTTCGAATCATTTCCCTGTAGAAAAGATCGATGGGAAAATTTATCCCTCCCTCAAAGAAGATGAGTGGGCCGCTAATGCGGTTCTTCACTTGTCGACACTGACCAATGGTACGCTGACAGTACGTGCCTATGAAAATATGGAGAAAAAAACCGGGCTTAAACTGGCTGATTTAGGTGAAGGAAGTAAGGATGTTCGCATCCGTTATGCTGACTTGCAGGCCCAACCGCGGCGTTACAATACTTCTCCGCTATGGTCGGGGCTCATGAACAATGGCAGGGCCTATGCCGCTTATACCTATAATGTAGATCGCCTCGTGCCCTGGAGAACGCTCACCGGCAGGCAGCATTTTTACCTCGATCACGAGATGTATATTGCCTATGGTGAGCACTTACCAACCTATAAACCTTCACCCAGGCCAGAAGTGTATGGTGATTTGAAAGAGACCTTAAAAGATGGCAAGGCCAAGGTGTTGAACTGCCTTACTCCGCATGGCAAGTGGCATATCCACTCAACTTACATGGAAAATCTTCGCATGTTAACGCTCTCGCGAGGTTGTGAACCCTGTTGGATGAGTGAGCAAGATGCAAAAGAATTGGGGATTCAAGACAACGATTGGGTTGAGGTTTATAACGACCATGGTGTTTATTGCACTCGTGCCTGTGTGAGCGCTCGTATTCCAAAAGGCGTGTGCATTGTTTATCATGTGCCCGAGCGTACGGTGGGTATTCCTAAATCACAAGTGAGAGGGAACAAGAGAGCGGGGGGGCATAATAGCTTCACACGGATCCACCTAAAGCCGAACTACCTGTGCGGCGGATACGGGCAGTTCTCGTATCACTTTAACTATTGGGGACCCATTGCCCCGCAACGGGATACCCATGTGACGGTTAAAAAGATGGATAAAGTTATATTTTGAAAATTTCCCTTCACCGGAAGGGAATTTATTATAGGAAAAGATATGGATATTCGTTCTCAAGTCTCGATGGTGTTTCACTTAGACAAATGCATTGGCTGTCATACCTGCTCCATTGCGTGTAAAAATATTTGGACCGACCGGAAGGGTGCTGAGTACATGTGGTGGAACAATGTTGAAACAAAGCCGGGCACAGGTTATCCTACCAAATGGGAAGATCAAAATATCTATAAGGGTGGTTGGGAAAAAATTGGAACAACCCTTACGCTTAAGGGTGCTGGCAAGCAGAAAGGATTGTTGAACATCTTTCATAATCCCAACCTACCTGTGATCGACGATTATTACGAACCTTTCACTTACAAGTATCTTGATTTGATTGAGTCGCCCGCCAGCGATGACCAGCCAACAGCTCGGCCCGTTTCGTTAATCACCGGAAAACCGATCGATATCAAAATGGGGCCCAATTGGGATGACGATTTGAGTGGAACCCCTGACTTTGCCCGTAATGATCCTAATCTCAAAAAATTGGCCCCTGCTGAACAAGAGGCCATGTTTCAGCTAGAACGGATGGCGTTTTTCTATTTGCCACGCATTTGCAACCACTGCCTGAACCCGGCTTGTGTTGCCTCTTGCCCGTCGGGTGCCATTTATAAGCGTGGTGAAGATGGTGTGGTGCTCATCAACCAAAATGTTTGTCGTGCTTGGAGAATGTGTGTCACGGCCTGCCCTTATAAAAAATCTTATTACAATTGGCATACCGGTAAATCAGAAAAATGCATTCTTTGTTATCCACGGATTGAGGCCGGTCTTGCCCCAGCTTGTATGCAATCTTGCGTAGGCCGCATTCGATATTTGGGAGTTATCTTGTATGATGCAGACCGTATTCATGAAGTGGCATCGGCTTCTGAAGAACAACTCATCCATCGACACCTTGATATTTTGGCAGACCCCTTTGACCCCGATGTCATTGCGTCGGCCAAGGCCAATGGCATAGCCGATTCTACCCTTCATGCAGCACAGAATTCGCCAACCTATAAATTTGTCAAGAAGTGGGGGTTGGCCCTTCCCTTGCATGCCGAGTTTAGAACCCTTCCCATGCTATTTTATGTGCCACCCCTTTTGCCGGTCATGGCCAGTGTCAAGGAAATGGGTCAAAGCAAACAAGTAAGCGAGTTAGACCCCATTGCCAAGGTTTGGGATGATCGTTGGCTCTACGACACAAGTACCACCGAGCTTTGGGGGACCATCAACGAGGCTCGTTTTCCATTGAAGTATCTTGCCAGTCTCTTTAGTGCGGGCGATGAAAACAAAATTGCCGATCGATTAAAAAAACTCATGGCTATCCGAATTTATCGCCGCCACAAAACTGTGGGAGATATTTCGCAAGACAAGGCCATGAAGGCTCTCGAGGCTGTGGGCTATTCACCCGAGCTAGCAGACGAGATTTACTATCTCACCTCGCTGGCCAAGTTTGATGATCGCTTTGTGATCCCGGCAGCCCATCGCGAGCAGGCAATCGAGATGTTAGAATTTACCGGGGACACAAAAGGCAGTACTGGCTTTGGTTTTAAAGAAGGGACTTTCCAGAGAGGGTTATAAATTTTATGAATCAGTCGCATTATTTTTATTTGGCTAAGGTGTTTGATTTTCCAGGGCCCGGCTACGCCCTTGAAGTACAAAATTTATTGGATTTATTACGTGACAAATATGCGAAAGCAGCCCTTCAGGTACAACATTTTTTAGAAGGGATTCCCAAAAAAACGGTTGATCTACAAGAACTCTATACACGCTCTTTTGATGTTCAGTCGATCACGACGCTCGATGTTGGTTATGTATTATTTGGGGATGACTACAAGCGTGCAGAGTTGTTGTCGAATCTCACGCGTGAACACTCCCAAGTAGAAAATAACTGTGGGGGTGAACTAGCCGATCATTTACCCAACCTCTTACGGTTGATGCCAAAATTAAAAGATGAGGAACTGTTACTTGAGTTAGTGAGGGAAATTTTGGTTCCGGCGCTTATGCTGATGATTCGTGAATTTGACGAAGAGCGTGTAGAAAAAAAGAAAATGAGTTACCAAAAACATTACAAAGCCTTGCTGGATCCCGCGCCGGGCAGCGCTCCGACCGTTTATTGCAAGGCGCTTAAAGCCACCCTTGAGGTGTTAACCCAAGATTTTCACGTGGCTGATAGAATGGCCCAATTATCCGAGTGGTCGCTTCAACCTCAATCGGCTGATTTTTTGGGATGGGTTGAAAAAGAAATGAATATCGAGCAGACCGCAAACCCTAACAATAGTGGTTGTGACTCTTAATAACGTAGGTGGAAATTGTTATGAATTTTTTAAATAACTTTTTGTTTATTGCGTTACCTTATATTGCCATCGTGACTTTTTTGATTGGCACTATTCAGCGATACAGGGCAACGGGGTTCAAGTATTCCTCTTTGTCTTCGCAGTTTTTGGAGGGGAAAGCGCTCTATTTCGGTTCCATGTTGTTTCACTTGGGGATCTTGGTGGTCTTTTTAGGGCACCTGATTGCCTTTCTTTTTCCAAAAGCCACCTTGGCATGGAACAGCAACCCGGTACGTTTGATTATTTTAGAAGTAACGGCCTTTACCTTTGGTTTGAGTGTTTTGATTGGGTTGATCATCCTCTTCTTGCGGCGCATTTCGAATGTGCGGGTGCGGGTCGTGACCAGTCGAATGGATCTTTGCCTTGAGATCTTGCTTTGGTTACAAATTGTTTTAGGATGCTGGATTGCATTGGGGTATCGTTGGGGGTCTTCTTGGTTTGCAGCAGACCTGACCCCTTATTTGTGGTCGATTTTGACATTTGATCCGCGTATCGAGGCGGTGAGCGCCATGCCTTGGGTGATCAAGGGCCACATTGTTGGGGCTTTTCTCATTGTGACTATCTTTCCCTTTACGCGCTTGGTGCATTTTCTTGTGGCCCCCTTTCATTACATTTGGAGGCCTTATCAACAGGTGATGTGGTATTGGGACCGTAAACGGGTACGTAACTCGCAGAACGTTTGGACGGAGCACCGTCCGCAAAACAACTAGGGGTTTGGCCATGGAAACTAATATGAGTGCGCATTTGCTTAATTCGATTGATCCTCTGAAAAAGCAGGCAGAAACAGGTGCTATGGGAGATGGCCTGTCTCCCATGGATCCACCCGATGCCTATGCCCCGCCCAGCACGACGTCTGTTGAGCCTGCTGCCATGCATCCTTTTTTAAGAAAGTTTATGGAGGAACATGTTTCTTTCATGAAGGAGCTTGCTTTATTTGAAGAGGCCATCCTTTGTATTCAAAAAACAGGGTTTACAAAAGAACTCGATCAAAAACTTCGTCACTTTTTCCATTTTTTTGATCAGGAGTTTGCCACACACAGTCATCGAGAAGAAGTTACTTTTTTCCCATTGCTGAGCAAACGGCTTCTGGATAAAGGCGAACACCACGTCGGAGCAACGACCACACCGGTTGATATGATGGAGGATGATCATCACAAGGCCGTGCAGCTAGCAGCGGTCATTATCAATTTTTTAGGGCTCACTTTTCGTCTTCCTGACGAACGGTCAAAGTTAGTGGTGCTGGATGCAGCATTAGAAGAGGGCAAACAATTAGTTGAACTTTTGCGTCTGCATATTTTTCGCGAAGACCATATTTTATTTCCTATGGCCCACCAATTGATTTCCACGACCGAATTTGATGCCATGCAACCAAAGGGGTAGCCCCATGACTCACGCCACTCAGAAAATTCGTGAGCAGGCCATTGAAAACAAGGGTCGAGGCCGTGTGCTTACCTTTTCGACCCTTGATTTTACGGTTGCCTTTGCAGTTTGGTTGATGTTTGGGGTGCTGGGGATTCCCATCCGTAAAGAATTTGGTTTAAACGATGTTCAGTTTGGTTGGTTGACGGCGGTCGCTATTTTGAACGGGTCTATCTGGCGTTTGTTGTTTGGCATACTAACCGATCGTATTGGCGGCCGATGGGTGACCATCATGCTTTTGCTCGGCACGGCCGTGCCCACTTATTTAATTGCATACACGCATTCCTTTCATGAACTCATGATCTATGCCTTTTTGGTGGGTTTGGGCGGCAATCTTTTTTCCGTTGGCATTGCGTGGAATTCGGCCTGGTTTCCTAAACAGAGCCAAGGTTTTGCCTTGGGTGTCTTTGGCGCAGGCAATGTAGGTGCTTCGATTACGAAGTTTATTGGCCCTGTCCTCATTGCCATAGTGCCTGCGGCAGGGTTGTGGGGAGGGCGACTACCCGGCGGTTGGCGGTTCGTTCCTGTTCTCTACAGTGTGCTACTTGTTCTCTTAGCCGTGCTGACTTGGGCCTGCACTCCTTCGCACGACCATAAGCCAGGCCATGGGCGAAGTTTTTTTGAAATGCTACGCCCCTTGAAATATATTCGCGTGTGGCGGTTTAGTCTTTATTATGTGGTGGTGTTTGGTGCCTACGTGGCGCTTTCGGTTTGGCTTCCCAAATATTATGTAGATGTCTTTGGCCTTAAGTTACAAACAGCAGCTCTGCTCACGGCCTCTTTTATTTTTCCGGCCAGCCTCCTTCGGCCCCTGGGAGGTTGGCTGTCTGACCGCTTTGGTGCGCGTCGCATCATGTATCTTGTTTTAGGTGTGATGACCGTTGCAACGTTTCTGCTCTCAGCTCCCAATGGCCATATTGTGCTTTATGTCTCCAGTCGTTTTGCTGCGAGTGGGGCTCACGAAGTGCTTCCCTTTATCATGCCGCTTTGGGGTTTTGTATCGTTGGTTTTTCTGGTGGGTGCTTGCATGGGCATTGGAAAGGCGGCTGTTTATAAATATATCCCTGATTACTTTCCCCGAGATGTGGGCGCTGTGGGTGGCTTGGTGGGCATGTTAGGGGCCTTGGGTGGGTTCTTTCTTCCGCCTATTTTCGGTTATGCCTACCAAGGGTCGTGGTTGCCGCAGAGTACTTTCTTTGTGCTTTTTTTGGTGACCCTGATAAGCTTTGTTTGGTTTCATCTGACGGTCATCCAAATGTTGAAACAGGCTACTCCGCAATTGAAAAATGATATTGAAACGCGACCCTCTGAACTGCAGGCAATCAAAGGACCGCGTCCGTACAAGGCGGTTCCTTGAGAAAGGGTTCGAAAGTATGGCAACAACATTGAGGATACAGCACTGGGACCCCGAAGATCCTCTGTCATGGGAGGAGGGGAAGCACCACGCGGCACGCAATCTCGCCGTCTCAATTCCTTGTCTGGCCTGCTCTTTCGCAATCTGGCTTTTCTGGAGCATCATCACCGTTCAGATGAAGAATCTGGGCTTTCCCTTCACCGATGCCCAGCTCTTCACGCTTTCTGCCATCGCGGGCTTATCCGGCGCGACACTCCGCATCGTCAATTCTTTCATGATTACCATTGCAGGGGGGCGGATCGTCATCTCTGTGTCCACGTTGCTGCTCATCCTTCCCTCTCTGGGCGCCGGGATTGCCCTGCAACACACGACAACTCCCTATGAGATTTTCGTCGTCCTCGCGGCTCTTTCCGGAATCGGGGGTGGAAATTTTTCCTCGTCGATGGCCAATATCACCCATTTTTTCCCGAGACGGCGGCAGGGCCTGGCGTTGGGGCTCAATGCCGGTTTGGGCAATCTGGGGGTCAGCTTGATGCAGGTGCTTTTGCCATTGGCGGTTGCCGTTCCCCTCTTCGGGGCCTTGGGGGGCGATGGAATCATGGCGACCTCGGGGCCCAGGGCTGGCCAATGGATCTGGATTCAGAACAACGGTCTTGCGTGGGTGCCCCTTCTGGCCCTGTTGGGTCTGATTGCCTGGTGGGGATTGGATACCCTTCCCATGTACGACGTGGGGCATCCCGTCGTGGCGATCCTCAAGGTAACGGGTTTGGGTATTATCGGTTTTGTTGGAACCCTCGTGGGCTCCGCCTTGCTAATCCAATTAAAAATAAATATGTGGATTGTTCTTCCCACGACCATCCTTGTCACGTTGGCCCTTATGAAGTTGATCCGAGGGGAGATGAAAAACCGAATCGACCGGGTCTTCGCCATCTTCAAGAACAAGCATACCTGGATCATGACCTACTTGTACGTAATGACCTTCGGTTCATTCATCGGCTATTCCGCCGCGCTCCCCCTTTTAATCCGGATTGTCTTTGGTCAGCTTCCGGATGGAACTCCCAACCCCCGTGCCCCCAATCCCTTTGCGTATGCCTGGTTGGGGCCGCTTGTCGGCTCAATCGCCCGCCCCCTGGGGGGATGGCTTTCCGATAAGTGGGGGGGCGCTAAGGTGACTTTCTGGGATACGGTCATCATGATCGGCGCCGCCTTTGGAACAGCGTATTGCATCAAGGCGGCGGGGGCCTCGGCCTCCCCGGAACAGTTCTTCCTTCCTTTCCTGACCCTTTTTCTTGTTCTATTTGTCACCACCGGAATAGGCAATGGCTCCACTTTCCGCATGGTGCCCATCATCTTTAAAATGGACCAGGCAGGGCCCGTACTTGGTTGGACAGCAGCCGTCGCTGCTTACGGATCGTTTATCATCCCAAAGGTCTTTGGCTCGCAGATCGAGGCGAAAACGCCCGAATACGCCTTCTACGGGTTTGCCGTCTATTACGCGACCTGCCTCTTGGCCTGTTGGTGGTGGTATGGGCGGAGGGGGGCGGAAATAAAGTGTTAGTTTTCCTCCGGATTGACGAAACCATCCGAACGGAGTTGTTGACATTGCGTTAGAGGTGAACCGACCCCACTTCTCCCTCCTGCTTTCTCTTGCTGACGAAGATCATGCAGTAAGCTGTGTGGCATCATTTTGATCTTTTTTATTGTGTTTCATAGTTTAGTCAAACTCCAATTCCTCCTGCCTAAGTCTTGAAAAAAGATATGGCAGGGGGAACGGGGCAGAACTGGAAACGGTTTTGTCTTCCGATGTCCCACGATAGGGACTGAATTGAAAAGGAGAAGATGTGATATCTGCGTCAGAAGCCCATGAAAAAATTCTCGCCTCTGTTCGATCCCTCTCTTCAGAAAAAGTTTCTCTGATCGATGCCCTTTATCGTTATCTTGCCTCATCGCTTCTTGCCCCCATCGATCTTCCTGTCTTTGATCATTCTGCCATGGATGGCTATGCCCTCTGCCATCATGATACCGAAGTTGCTTCTGTCGGCCACCCTGTTTCACTGAAGATCGTAGGAACCCTCGCGGCAGGTGACCCCCTGCGGACAACACCCCTCCAACCAGGGCAGGCCATTCGGATCATGACGGGGGCTCCGATTCCTCCGGGAGCAGACGCGGTGATTCCCTTTGAGGAATGCGTAATGGGGTCAAGTCTTGACATGAGACAGGTTAGTCAAGAAAGTTTAAAACCTGTCTCATGTCAAGACTTGACCCAAATGCTGGTTGTTACCCAACCCTTAAAACCGGGCCGACATGTCCGAAAAGTTGGAGAGGATATCGTAGAAGGCGAGTTAGTTTTATCACGAGGCACTCGTATTACCTCGCGAGGGATTGCCTTACTATCGAGCTTAGGGCTTGAACATGTTTGGGTAGGCGCGAAACCTAAGACAAGGGTCATTGTCACGGGTGATGAACTGGTAAAACCCGGGGTGCCTTTGAAAGAGGGGCAAATTTATAATAGCAATGGCCCCAGCATCGTCGCTGCTTTAGAGGAGATAGGTATTACACCCGATGAAATTTTGTGGGTAAGGGACAACGAAAAACAATTAGAAGATTGTTTTAAAGCCTCACCAGGGGTGGATGTTATCCTTTGTATGGGGGGTGTTTCAGCGGGGGATTATGATTTTGTGCCAAAGATTTTGGCCAAGATGGGCGCTGAAATTTTGTTTCATAAAATTGCAATCAAGCCTGGAAAACCTTTGTTGTTTGCGCGTTTTGATCAGCAACTCATCTTTGGGTTACCAGGAAACCCGGTGTCGGCTTGGGTGACCTTCGATCGTTTCGTTCGCCCTGCCCTGTTAAAAATGATGGGGGCAGGGGAGTGTATGCGCCCACGCCGCCTGGCTAGGGCGACAGAAGTGTGTGTTGGTTCGCTAGGAAAAGAAGATTATCTGCGAGCAACCCTTCAATATTGTGATGGGGAATATTTGGCTCGTCCTGCTGGGCCGCAGGGTTCGGCTCGGCTTAAGACCTTGGCCGATGCCAATGGAGTCATCCTCATTCCTGAAACAAAAGACCGTATTGGAATTGGAGAATCGGTTGAAGTCGAATTATGGGAGGAACTACCATGACAGTCCAAGTTAAATTTTTTTCTCAATTAAAAGATTATTTTAAAGCGTCCGAGAAAGCCTTTGATTTCTTCAAGCCCTGTACGGCGGAGCAAATTTTTTTAGATCTATTCGACGATATTACCGAAGCCAAGCGATGGAGGAGTTGGGTGAGGGTGGCGGTGAATGGAGAGTATGTGCCTTATGACACCTGGGTACAGGATGGGGACGAAGTTGCTTTTATACCCCCCGTGAGTGGAGGCTAATATGCTTAAAATTACCAACGAAGCCATTCAAGTTGCAGAGGTGATCGAATCGGTCTTGACCCCTATGAGCGGCGCGATTGTGCCCTTTATAGGCAGGGTGCGTGCTGAACCTGGTATTCAGGGTCTTCAATACGAAGTTTATTCCACCATGGCTCTCAAACAATTTGGGAAAATTTGTTCGGAGGCTAGTCAGCAATGGCCCCTGGAAAGGATTTCCATTGTTCATCGTGCGGGGTGGGTGCCTGTTGGTGAGATTGCGGTGGCGATTGCCGTATCCTCCGAGCATCGGATCGAAGCCTTTGCCGCCTGTCGCTATGTGATTGAACAAATTAAAAAACTCGTTCCTATTTGGAAAGCAGAGGACGCGAATTGTTCTTGTCATCACCATCCTCAAGTGAGTCAACCGGTATGTTAAAAGAAGAAAAAATTTTGGGAGTCATCTTGGCGGGTGGCCAATCGGCGCGCTTTGGGAGCAATAAGGCCTTTGCCCTTTATGATGGGGTTCCCATCATTCATCGTGTTTTAAAGGCCATGCAAGAAGTTTTTGCCGAGACTTTTTTGATAACAAACACACCGGAAGTTTACCGTCATCTTCCTCTACCCGTTTATCAAGATCTTCTGCCCCAACGTGGGCCCATGGGTGGGTTGGTAACCGCGTTTAGTTTGACGCACAAAGAAAAAATTTTTGTGGTAGCCTGTGATTTGCCTTTACTCGACCCTGCACTCATTGAGTGTATTTTGAAAGAGGCGCAAAATTTTGATGCGATCATTCCCGTTAGCGAGCAAGAAGAATACCTCATGGCCGTTTACTCTCACACCCTTTTTGCAGGGATGAGGCAGCAGATTTTAACAGGAGAACGTTCGTTAAAGAAATTCTTGGCCGGCAAACCCAATATTCATCGGCTCAATCTCCACCCACATCAGTCTTGTAACATCAACACCCCGCAAGATTTGGCTCGTTTGGAGGCTCATGCTCATTGATGCTTACCATCGCAAGATTGAATATCTTCGTCTTTCAGTGACGGATCTTTGTAACTTGCGCTGTCGCTATTGCATGCCAGAGGATGGGGTCCATACCAAGTCTAAATCCGAAATTTTAAGCTTCGAAGAAATTACACGCATGGTGAGAATCCTGGTTGCCTTGGGAGTTAAAAGGGTTCGCTTAACCGGTGGCGAACCTTTGGTGCGAAAAAATTTACCGCGGCTTATCGCGATGCTTCAAGGGATTGCGGGGTTAGAAGAAATATTGCTGACCACCAATGGGGTGCTGTTAGAAACGTTAGCCTACGAGTTGAAACAAGCCGGTTTAAACAAAATTAATATTCATCTCGACACGCTTCACCCTGAAAAATTTCGTCACGTAACACGGTGGGGTGATTTAGAAAAAGTTTTAAGGGGCTTGGAAAAGGCTATCGCCCTTGGTTTTAAACCCATCAAACTCAACATGGTTGTGCAACGAGGTTTTAACGATGAAGAAGTCGAAGATCTTTTGCACTTTGCTAAAAACTTAAACCTTGTGTTGCGTTTGATCGAACTCATGCCCATTGGCCCGGCTCAATTTCAACAAGATGCCTATTTACCCTTGGGCCAAATTTTGGCTCGGCTATCAAAAAAATATACTCTGGAGCCTTATGAGAACAAATTAGGTTTTGGGCCCGCCCAATATTATTTCGTTAAAGACTTTGGAGTCGTGTTAGGTACCATCCGTCCCGTGTCAAAGCCTTTCTGTGATGGTTGTGATCGGATTCGTCTTTCTTGTGATGGCAGGGTTCAAGATTGCCTGGCTTACAATGGAGTTCTTTCCGTGCGCGATATTCTGCGTGGAGAGGAAAAAGACGATGAGACCCTCGCTCATAAAATCGTGAACTTGATTCAAGGTAAGCGGGAAGGACATCTGGGTTTTATGCAAAGTGCAAAAGAGAGAGTGCCTTGTATGTATGGAATTGGAGGTTAAAAGTTATGATCGATGTATCCAGTAAAATAGAAACTCTTCGTGCGGCCGTGGCAGAATCGAGAGTTGTCGCCCGCAAAGATACTATTGACAAGGCTATGCGGGGAGACACCCCTAAGGGCGAAGTTTTGAGTGTGGCTCGAGCCGCTGGAGTTTTGGCGGCAAAAAAAACGCCGGAACTTATTCCTTATTGTCATCCCTTAATGCTTGATAGTGTGGCTGTTCATTTTGAACACAAAGAAACTGAGATCTTAATACGTGCTGAAGTCAAGACGATCGGTAAAACCGGGGTAGAGATGGAAGCGCTAACCGCTGCGATGGTGGCTGCCTTGACTATCTACGACATGTTGAAAGGCATTGATCAAGAAGTAATTTTGGGGGAAACTCGCTTGATTGAAAAAACCGGTGGCAAGAGCGACTTTCGTGAAAATTTTACCAAGCCCATTCTTGCGGCCATCTTGGTGAGCTCCGATAGTGTGGCGAGCGGGAAAAAATCCGACAAATCGGGAAAAATTATTCAAGAAACCATGACCGCTTTTCCGGTGGAAGTGCGTCACTATGATATTGTGCCCGACGAGAAAGAGGTCATTCAACAAAAAATCCTGGGATGGATTAACGCAGGGATTCAATTGATTTTGATAACGGGTGGTACAGGCCTTGGGCCACGGGATGTGACGGTAGAAGCAGTGCAGCCGATCCTTGAACGGGAGGTGCCAGGTGTCGCCGAGGCCATGCGTAGCTTTGGGCAACGACGTACCCCCTATGCCATGCTTTCTCGTGGTGTGGTAGGTATTAAAGGTAATACTTTAATTATGACCTTGCCCGGTTCTTCACGTGGGGTGAGAGAATCACTGGCTGCCTTGTTTCCCAATGTGTTGCATAGCTTTAAGATGATGCGAGGGGGCGGCCATGGGGCCTGAGATTATTTTACTAGCAGCGTTGTTCTTGATGACGGCCATGGTTTATTCGATGGCGGGTCTCGGGGGTGGTTCCACCTATCTTGCCTTGTTGGTTTTGTTTGCTTTTCCTTTTCAGCTAGTTCCTAAGGTGGCCTTGGTGTGCAACCTTCTGGTTGTGACGGGTGGCTTCTATCATTTTTATCGAGCGGGACATTTTTCTTTTAAACAAGTTCTGCCTTTTGTACTGACTTCCATCCCCATGGCATTTTGGGGCGGGAGCTTCGTTATTGGCAAAACGCTTTTTTCTATTTTATTGGGGTTTTCTCTTTTTGTGGCTGGGTGTCGCTTATTGTGGGCCGGCCGTTCTTTTACCATTCAACGCGAAATAGGCCTGGGACATGTGTTGATGGTGGGCTTGCCAACGGGTGCCCTTTTGGGGTGGCTCTCAGGTTTGGTGGGCATTGGGGGGGGCATCTTTTTATCACCGATTTTGCTCTTTTTAGGATGGGCCGATTCTAAACGAGCCGCTGCTGCCGCAAGTTTTTTTATCCTGGTTAATTCACTGGCAGGTTTGATGGGGCAGATGGTGAAAGATGGATCGGGTTTTGATCTGCCAATCATTGGCGTCTTGGGGCTTGCAGTCATAGCGGGAGGGCAGTTGGGAAGTCGCATGGGGGCCTATGCGATTTCGAAACTCACCTTACAGAAAATTTCTGCCCTTTTGATCATGGGAATTTCCTTTCGTTTTTTGTGGGAGATCTTTTGATAAAAAGTAGCAACCTTTCTTTTACCCATCCGATAGTCTAACCGTCTGGGATTTGAACTCTATACTTAACCACTAAAATTAAGAACTATGAAAAAAGACATTCCATATTTGCAAAATTTAACCACTCAAGCGCTATCTAAGATCGGAGAACTGGCCTCTAATTTTAACCTCCCTAAACCGGTGGTTGTAAATCCTTTGGCCGTAGCCGAAGAATTTAGATTACGTAGTGTTAAATTGTTTTCAGATTTTAAGAAGAAAAGACTATTGTGCAATACCAATATCCATGGGTCTTCACCATTTTCGGAGTTGCAATTGAAAAGTGCCATCCAAACCCAAATTAGCGAAAACCTTGAAGGTTCGTTAAATCAACCCGAAATGGTTGCTACCCTTACCGATTGTCTGTACTCGGTTGTCGAAGCAGACCCCCACTATAAACAATTATTTGGTATATAGGCTTACCCTAAAAAAGACCGAGCACCCCCAACTCAAGACCCTGTAGCGCAGGAGGTCGGACGTAGGAGGGCTCAAAAATTTTATTGTTTTTTTGAATTAGAGGACGACAGAGGAGTACTCTAATTCAACCAAAAACAAAAAATTTTTTAGCCCGACTAGGCCGACCGGGCGCGGGGTCTTGAGTTGGGGGTGCTCGGTCTTTTTTAGGGCAAGCCTATATCACCCGATCATTGATTTTGTACTGAATGGCCTCAAGTAAATGGGCTGACTCGATCGATTCTACTTGAGCCAGGTCAGCGATCGTTCTGGCGACTTTAAGGATGCGGGTGTAACTGCGGGCGGAGAGTCTAAACTTTTCCATGGCTTTGGCTAAAATCTTTTTTCCGTCTGCTCCCAATTGGCAATAACGTTTGATCGCCTCATTATCCATTTGGCTATTAAAACGATAAGGACTGTCTTTAAAACGATCTTCTTGTATTTGATGGCAGGCTTCGATTCGATGACGGATTGTTAAACTCGGTTCTTGCCCATCGCCCTTTTCCATTTCACCATAGGGTACAGGTGCCACGTCAGTTTTAAGGTCAATGCGATCGAGTAGGGGGCCAGAAAGTTTTTGGCGATACCTTTTAATATCGCTGGCTAAACAACTGCATTCTAACCAGGGTTCATAGCCATAGTTACCACAAGGGCAAGGGTTCATGGCGGCAATGAGCAAAAAGTCGGTTGGAAACGTAAAAGATTCTTTAGCTCGAGAAATAGTGATTTTTTTATCTTCAAGGGGTTGGCGTAAACATTCGAGCACCGATTTTTTAAATTCGGGCAATTCATCTAAAAATAAAATCCCGTGATGGGCCATGGTGACCTCGCCGGGTTTGGGCAAGCTACCGCCTCCCACCATGCCGGCATAGGAAATACTGTGGTGAGGGCTACGAAAGGGCCGACTTATTTTTAAATTCGTGGTGCCATGGGATGAAAGGGTGGTCATAAAACTTTTGAGATTGATGAGATGAAGCATTTCTTCATGATTTAAGGCAGGCAAGATAGAGGGGAGCCGTTTTGCAAGCATGCTTTTGCCAGAACCTGGGGGGCCTACTAAAAGAGTGGGGTGAAAACCTGCCGCAGCAATTTCTAAAACCCGTTTGACCCCTTGCTGGCCCCACACTTCTTTAAAATCGAGATGCAGGTTGGTGGGTTCATAAGCAATGGGTTTGGCGGGTGCCAAATAATTATTGCCACAAAAATATTCGACGACTTGGCCCAAATTTTTTGCCCCCCACACTTCGATATTTTTACATAACGAAGCTTCTCCCAAATTTTCTTCAGGAACAATGAGGCCCTTTTTTTGGGCGGATTGGGCAAGTAGCGCTGTAGCTAGCGCTCCACGGATGGGGCGTAAATTGCCATTGAGAGAAAGTTCGCCCACTAAAAGGTAGTCTTGCAGATCTTTTTGAAACGTTAAATCCCTGCTGGCGACAATGCCCATGGCAATGGGTAAATCAAAGGCAGTGCCTTCTTTGCGAACATCGGCCGGGGCAAGATTTAAGGTGATTTTATTCTGTGGGATTTCAAAACCGATGGCTTGCAGGGCACTCAACACCCTTTCTTTGCCTTCGCGTACTTCATGTTCGGGTAAACCCACCGTAGTCCACCCAGGGTGGCCCCGAGAGGCACGCATTTCTAATTCAACCATGAAGGCTTCAATACCGCGAATACCTGCGGAGAGGATTTTTACGACCATGGATTAAATCATAAGCAAGACATGTGCCACAAATAAAAAATTTTTCTGTAGGTAGGGCGCAGGGGGAGCATCTTTTTTTGACCGTCGCTGCAGTGGCGACCCTAATGGAGTTAGCCGTCACGGAATCCTTCCGCGTTCCCCATCATGGGTCCCTGCCTTCGCAGGGATGACATGGGCCTCGGCTTTCCGTGACGGCTAACTCGCATTGGGGGCCCCGCCACTTCCGCGAATGGTCAAAAAAAGATGCTCCCCCTGCGCCCTACCTACAGAAAAATTTATATCTTTGATGTATTAAAATTGCACTGTAAGTGAGAAGAACGGACGGTGCTTATTCTAGGTTGGCCAAATAGCGTTCGGCATCGAGGGCGGCTTGGCAACCCATGCCGGCGGCGGTGATGGCTTGGCGATACACGTGGTCGACGCAATCGCCTGCTGCAAAGATGCCAGGTTGATTGGTTTGGGTGCCTTTGAAGACTTTGATGTAACCTTGTTCATCGCATTCGATCAAGCCTTGGAAAGGGGCGGAGTTGGGGATGTGACCGATAGCCACAAAAATACCATCCACTTTTAGTTCAGTGGTTTTTCCGGTCTTTAAGTTTTTGAGGGTAGCACCCGTGACGGTATTTTTTTCGACATCGTGAATTTGGCTGATGGCAGAATCCCAAATAAATTCAATTTTAGAATTTTTAAAGGCACGGTCTTGCATAATTTTGGAGGCTCGAAGGGTGTCGCGGCGATGCACCACATAAACTTTTTTTGCAAATTTGGTCAAAAAAGTAGCTTCTTCAATGGCCGAATCGCCACCGCCTGCCACAATCAGATCAACATTTTTAAAAAAGGCTCCATCGCAAGTGGCACAAGTAGAAACCCCACGGCCCATGAGCTTTTTTTCTTCAGGCAAACCTAAAAGGCGAGGGGAGGCACCAGTTGAAATAATAATTGTTTTGCTAACGATGGTCTCATGACTTGACAGCTGAATTTTGTAACCATGATTTTGAGGGAGGATTTTTTCAACCGTGTCAAAAACATATTCAGTACCGAAACGCTCGGCTTGTTTGCGAAAGTTTTCCATCAATTCAGGCCCCATGATGCCAGAGGGGAAGCCAGGATAATTTTCGACTTCGGTCGTGGTGGTAAGTTGCCCTCCCGGCAAAGTGCCGTCGATCACAACGGGCTGGAGGTTGGCGCGGGCCGTATAAATAGCGGCAGTGAGACCCGCAGCGCCGGAACCAATGATTACAACGTCGTATTCTTTCATAATTTAAAAAGGGATATCTTCTTCAATATTATCGACTACAGTATCGCCCTGTGGGCCTGGGGCAGATTCTTCCGGTAAACTAGCCGATTTTTGTGAAGCCCCACCGCCTTTGCCAGAACCTGCGCCAATAAATTGTATGTTGTTGGCGATGATCTCGGTGGTGTAACGTTTGTTGCCTTGTTTGTCAGTCCACTCGCGGGTTTGCAAGCGCCCCTCTACAAACACCGTGCGGCCTTTGCCCAAATATTCGCCACAAAGCTCGGCTAATTTCCCCCACACCACAATGCGATGCCATTCGGTGCGCTCTTCTTTTTTGCCATCTTTACTCGTCCAGCGTTCATTGGTGGCGATGCTGAAGGTGCAAACTGTAGCGCCCGAAGGGGTGTAACGCACTTCAGGATCTTGACCAAGATTGCCTAGTAAAAGAACTTTATTAACCATAGAAACTCCTCTCTCTGTCATTTCTCTGTCATTGCGAACTCAGCAGAGCGAAGCAATCTAGACCGGTGAGATTGCTTCGCTAACGCTCGCAATGACACTACTATTCAAAGATTGTCTAATTCTTTGCCAAGAGGCTTGTCTAGTTATTTTTCAATTTCTTTTGGAGCTTTTGATATTCTTTTTGCCAAGGGGGGTAATCTTGGTTGAGTTGCGATTCATTTTTAAGCCGTTCAAACTCGATCAAGGCAACCCTGGCTTCCGTTATTTTATCCATTTCAATGAAGGTATTGGCAAGAAAGAGGTGGTTGAGGGCATAATCTGGGGCTTGCAGAATCGATTGCTTTAAATATTCAAGGCTTTTGTCTAAATCTTTCGTAATGCCGTGGCGAAAGGGGCTAAAATTGGGTGCCTTCGCATAAATTACGCCAAGGGCGCGAAAGGCCCCACCATGGGCATAGGCCGGGTCTAATTCAGTTACTTTAATTAGATCCCTCACCATGCTTTTGAGCCCCTTTTGATAACCTAAAATATAATTCTGATAATAAATACCCACATTGAGTGCACGAAAATAAAGACAAGGCGGGTGGTTTGTTTTGAAGGCCAAGCAACGGTTGGCATAAGCATAACCTTGGAGAGTCAGTTGAATAGCATCCATGCGTTCAGGCGTATTTAAGGCTTGCCGATAATTTTGCTCACTTGCTTCTGACAGGCGGTCAGGAGTTTTAAAATTGGCTAAATCAGGCACTTGAACTTTGGGCAAAGAGCGGCAGTGAATGACGAAGATAAGGAAAAATAGGAGGAATAAGTGTAGCTTCATTTGCTCAAAACCCGATCCTTTGTTTGCCTGGTTTAGGTATGGGTTCCATTAATTGACGAATGGCATCGAAGACAACTTTAAATTGTTTGTCATATCTTTTTTCTATGGGCTTGTTGAAAAATGTGCTTTCTGTCATCCCTGCCCCTGCCTGCGCAGGGGTAAACTCCGGCAGGGATCCAGATATTTGTATTGAAAAATCATGATGGAGGTACAATTTTGAGGCTGCTTTTTAAGCAGACTGTCCGAAAATCATACCTCCGTCATGCTTTTGTTGGTTGGGCCAAGAAAAAGAAACGGATTCAAATTTAAGGTTGCTTGGGTAAACCCTTTCCGCCCGTCCCTTTGCTAGGCGATGCCTGGCCTATTCCCAGAGTGCCCTTGACGAGGTCGCTTAAACCTAGTTTTAGGTTGGCGGGGTCAATCACCAAGGTCTGCTCGATGATGCCTAAACCTTCACTGGCGTCAACGCCGCAGGGGCTCCCTTCAGTGGGGTCGATGTCTTTGATGCCACTGCCCGAGCCATAGAGGTTTTTAAGATAGTTGTAGCACCCAGGGCTAAAGCCCGCACAAGCACCTTCGGTTGAAAACGCGAGACTCGCACCACTTTTCGTACTTCCTTCCCCACTCGGCGGTTTTCCGCTCCCCCCTTCACCCCCTCCACCACCTACAGTTTGGTAGGCCTCTCCTCCCTCGGGTGGAGGGGTTTTGGTCTTTTTAACCTCGCAACCACTGCTGCTACACTCCTCGTAAACATAAAAGACGCACTCACTCACCATGTCCTGAAATTCTTGCTTTGCCGTTTTCCCTTGGGTGCCCATGACACAGGCCGCAAAGCCGGCCACATCAGGCCCGCAAGGGTTAGAGGGATCGGCGTCGGGGTTGTATTTGGTGGTAGGCGAAATCTCATTTCCCTCGGCATCATTTTTGGTGGTTCCCGTTACTGTCCCGCCATTCTTATCAGTAGTCGTAGCCGTCGTGACTGCCCCGGGTACACCCTCACCCCCGCCAATTGCATTATTGTAGCGTTGGTCGTTTGTGCCATCTGGAATAGTTGTTGGAGGCCCCACCGCCGAACTAGAGGAGATCTCCTGACCACCGACATTCCAGCTGGTGGTTATGGTGGTCTTAGACGTTCCAGTGACCGTTCCATCCCCTTGCGATGTCACGCTAAACGACGTAGTTGTACTAACGGTTTTGCTACCATCAGCTGTCGGTACTTTAATATTCACCTCCCACGACCCGCCCTTGGGCAAGTCGGGTAACTTGCCCGCATAATCTTGCATCTTCCCCATATCGATCCCAAAACAACCCTTGGGGCCAGGAATGTCCCCATGACCCTCACTTCCCACTGTGCCCATGCCGTGTTTTCCGGATAAATCCCTTTTACCCCCGCCACCGGGCTCTCCTGACATTCCTGCTTTTCCACCCGGATTAATCGTGCCACCCCCTGGGCGTACACCACCACCGGGGCCTGCCAACCCTGCCTGCTCTTTGCTCTTTTTATAATCGTCGAGGCAACCGATCATCGAATCACGCATAGAAGGGTGGGGTAATTCTGGAAAACCCTCTGACACGTTACCTTTCAAGGCGCCCCCAGCCCCCTGCTTGTCTAAAGCCTTTCGTAGACCGTCGGGAGAAAAGAGCCCCGTCATACCGGCCTTTGAAAGCCAATCATCAAACAACATCGCCTTATAATTTTTTTCTGCGGCGAATAACCAGGCCGTCTTTTGTAAAGAACCTTCATCAAACTCACTATAGATTTCATTAATCTGCCTTTTCACAGTTACCTTGGCCCCTGTTTTTTCTTCGGTGCTAGCACTCCGATCTTTCAAGGCTTTTAAGGCGCTGAATAAAAATAAATCTTTGCGTGAATCAAAAAACAAGGTGTTGGAAGATAAAAGGTCTCGATAAAGATCGCCCTCGGAGAGCCCCATTTTTTTATACTTCTTTAAAATAATATCCATCGCATGGGTTTGAACCTGTGAGCGATTATCTTCCGCCTGTCCCTTGAAGCTGACGAGAAGATATCCAAGGCTGAAGGTGAGAAAAAATATTAAAAGAGATACTTTAACAAAGCGCCTCATTACTACCTCCCGACTGCTCGCATGAGCAGATGAAATGATTAAGTGAACCTTTCAGTTTTGAAGGATCACCCGTTAAACACCTAAAATTTTAAGGATGAGCAAAAAGTTAGTCCATATGTTTAAGATCATATCGAGTGAATTATATAAGGGGACTGTTGAAAAATGTCATTCCCGCCCCTGCCTGCGCAGGGGTGAACTCCGGCGGGAATCCAGAACTGTTTGAAATCACTGGATCCCTGCCGGAGTTTACCCCTGCGCAGGCAGGGGCAGGGATGACAGAAGGTGCATTTTTCAACGGCCCCATAAGGTCTCGCAACCAACGCAAACCCATTCTACTTTCTGACCACGTAACCTTAGAATTAGTGATATGAGCTAGCTCAATATTATTTTAATTGTCTTCGGTCGGAACTGTAAGTATAAAAAACTATGCCTTCCTTAGCAGGTATTATTTTAGCGGCCGGTGATAGCACGCGGTTGCGTTCTTCATTAACAAAAGTTTTACACCCCGTGGCGGGCTTGCCCATGATTCATTACCCGGTGAAGCAAGCTAGTAGCCTAGGTTGTGTGCCCCTCGTATTGGTGGTGGGCAATCAAGCCAAAGACGTTGAAAGCGTTTTTGACAAAAAATTAAAATTAAAATTTGTGGTGCAAAAGAAACGTTTAGGCACAGCCCATGCGGTGAATGCGGCTTTGGCTAAGCTAGGGGCCGCGAAAGGCGATGTACTCATTTTATCTGGGGATGTGCCCTTGTTGCGTTCGATGGTTTTAAAAGGGTTTGTCGAACAACACCAGGTAAGTGGGGCCAGCTTAACTTTAATGACCACGGTGTTGCCCGATCCCACGGGCTATGGCCGTATTTTGAGAGATGCCAATGGCAACATCGTCAAAATTATTGAAGAGGTCAATGCCCAAGAACATGAAAAGGCGATCAACGAAATCAATGGGGGCGTTTATTTGATCAAAGCGGAGTGGCTAAAAAAGTGGATCCCCTTGATTAAGCCCGATCCCATCAAAAAAGAATATTATTTAACCGAGATTGTCAACTTAGCTAGCCTTGAGGCTTTGTTGGTGCAAAGTTTTTCGGTCGATGCCAATGAATTGTTGGGAGTTAATACGCGGGCAGAGTTGGCCTATGTCAACAAAATCAAACGCAATCGACGAATCAGCCATTGGTTAACTCACGGGGTGGGGATGGAAGATCCGGGCAGTGTGATCATTGATACAACGGTTAAGATTGGGCAAGACAGTTGGTTAGGCTCGCAAGTGCATTTGTTGGGGCAAACGGTGATTGGCAAAGGGGTTAAGATCGAGGTCGGCAGTTATTTAAAAGATGTGATGGTGCAAGATGGGGCGATCATCAAGGCCTATAGTTATTTAGAGTCAGGTAAAATTGGCAAAAATTGTCAGGTAGGGCCCTTTGCTAGAATAAGACCTGGCACCTTTTTGCAAGAGGGTTCACGGGTGGGGAATTTTGTTGAATTAAAAAATACGACTCTGGGGCGTGATACTAAGGCCAATCACTTGAGTTATTTAGGTGACGCTAAAATAGGCGCTCGCGTTAATGTGGGGGCAGGCACTATCACTTGTAACTATGATGGGCAAAAGAAATACCCAACTTCCATTGGGGAGGGCGTTTTTATTGGCAGCGATGTGCAATTGGTGGCACCCGTGCGAGTGGGCCGCGACGCCTATGTAGGGGCAGGAACAACCGTGACTAAAAACATACCACCGGGGAGTCTCGCTATTTCACGTGCGCCCCAGAAGAATATCACCGGTTGGGCCAAGAGAAGAAAAAGTTAAAACTCAACAGAAAAATCATTAAAAATCATAAAAATCATGACGGAGGTATGATTTTGAGACTGCTTTTTAAGCGGACTGTCCGAAAATCATACCTTCGTCATGCTTTTTCCTAACAATGGGCTGCGAGCGCGTCAGATTTCGCAAAAAGTCCTCGACGTACCCTAAGGTACGCCTGTGGGCTTTTTGCTCATCTTCCTTCTCTCGCCACATAATCCTCGCAATCTGTAGCCTATACAGAGGACTTGTTAGTATATTTTATTTATCGTTTGGCACAGGGCTTGCTTAGGTTTTTGTCTGTAAAATATCCTATTGCCTTATATTAGGTATATGATACCCTATACGGAGTTGGCCGAATGAAGGCGCGTTTGTTGCTATATGAGAAATTTATTAATTATGATGGGTCGATTGTTGAAATGAAAGTTTGGAAGGTGGTGAAAACATCTTATTACCCTTTGGGAGTGAGGTATTCTTTGTTTTGGATAAAAGAGGGAAAGATTCTTGTGGGTTACGATAATCATTTTCCTAAGGGGCCGCATCGTCATTATGGGGAATTAGAAGAAGAATATGAATGGGTAAGTGTTCAAAAGTTGATTGAAGATTTTAAAAATGATCTTAAAAGATAGGTGTTATGAAATCAAAGAAGATTCGAATTAAAACAATTGAACAAGGTCTGAAAGACTTTGAAAAGGCTTTCAAACAAGCAGAACTCGGTAAGAGTTATAAAACAAAAAAAAAGGTCTATTTTTCAAGCCTAGAAGCCGTAAGAAGAATCCTAACCCCTGAGCGTATCAAGATTCTTCGCTATCTCAAGGTAGGTAAACCAGGTTCAATTTATGAACTTGCCAAGGCTCTCCATAAAGATATGAAAAATGTATCACAAGACTTGTTTTATTTGTCGGAAGTGGGTTTGGTAGAACTCGAAAAAACCCAAAGGTCTCGTAACCAACGTAAACCTGTTCTACTTTCTGACCATGTGACTTTAGAATTAGTGATATAAGCTAGCTCAGGCCCAGGCCGAGGGGTCAAGTCTTGACAGTGGACAGGTTTTTTATCATTGATTCAACCTGTCCACTGTCAAGACTTGACCCCTACTGATAGTAATTTTCGTAATTTTGTTGAACTGAGAAAAACCTTCCCTCACGCTGATTATATAAAAGGTAAAACGGTATTTAATATAGGGGGGAATAAAGTCAGAACCATTACGATGATTGAATATGGTATTTCAACTCTTATAATTACTCATGTTCTTATCCATGCAGAATATGACCGTGGTAAATGGAAAGGTTAGACTATGTTGCAATTGAGTTCTGTATTAAATGAGCGAGCTTTAGGAACCTTTAAGGTAGCAGACCCTGGGCCCATATATGAGGAGCTTTGCTATAAGTGTCCCCTCCAAGCTATTTTTGGAAAGGCTCATCATGAAGCGGCGTTGAAAATTCTTGCCACCCTTGCTGAATATCTTGCTAATCAAAAACTTGAAATGAAGGTCAGAAGACAGATCTTAAGTTATATGGACACGCTAGGTTTGTTAGTTGAAAAATACGAAAAAGATTTTTTTTCTCATAAGCTTGAAAAAATTTCTGGTGCAGAAGTTTTAGCGTTTTTAATGGAGCAACACAAGTTAAGGCAAAATGATTTAACAGAAGAATTGGGGAGTCAATCGATTGTTTCCGAAATCCTCTCTGGTAAACGCCGACTCAATAATAATCAAATTCTTGCCCTCTGCAAACGGTTTGGTGTTTCTCCAGCAGTTTTTTTCCCCTGAAAAAAACTTCAGTTCCTCAATCGTTTTTGATAACTTTACTTTGCACGACCTTGCGTTCATAGCTGGTGGAAATATCGACTGCACCTGAGGGTAGCAGAATGAGATTGGGCAAGAGTTCGCCGATGGGGTAGGTTTTTTGTTTGGGGTCGGTGGCGAGTACGTCGGCCATACCTAAGCTTTCCATGTAAAGGGGTTTGCGTTCGGGGTTGAGTAAACTCGGAGAGTCTTGGGTTGGTAAAAGTAGGGGTAATAAAGTTCTTTTGATTTCGAGTAAGCTTACTGGGTAATCAATTTTGTTGGGTAAGGGTGCCAGGTCATAAACTAAGGCTAGCATGACATTCATTTGCTCTTGGGTGTCTAGATCCATGCCATGAATACCTCCAAAATATTCGCCATTAGGGTGGAACCGTTCACCATGGTCAGAAAATAAGAAGGTGATCGAATTTTTAAAATAACCTTGGGCTTTAAACTCTACCAAAAATTGATCAAAAAATTGACGAAAGGGTTTTTTGCGAACCTGATAGGGATTAATCCACCCAACGGGTGCGCTTTGCAGTTCTTTGTGGCCATACCAGATGGCATTGCTAAAGTTAAATTGGCTAGGGGAAAGTTTCAGGTAATGGGTATCGTGCGAGGCTAGATCCCAACGGTTTAAATGAATGGGGGAATGAAGATAACAGGTGTGGAATGCCAAAAAATTGGGTGATTTTGTCTGCCCACTCCAACGAAAGACTTTATTGATAAAACGCTCTGGGTTGTAACGGTAAAGGTCAGCGTAGTTAAAATTATGCTGCGGTAATAAGCGATCGGCAAAAGAATTATTAATGACCAACGAAGGCCAAAGATAAGAATTCCACAAGTGGGTGCGAAACCAAAATTTCCAACCGTAGGTTTGAGTTAAAATCTGGTTGAAGCCAGAGTCTTTTTCAAAATAACTGGTTTTGGGTTCGTCGGCGGCATAATAAGTAGTAAACCCAAAGTTTTTTAAGATGTGGGGTAAGTAGTCGGTATAAACAACCTTAGAAGTAGGTTGGCCGTAAAAAAATCTCACCCCATGTTCAAAGGGAAGTAGTCCGCTTAATAGAGAATGCCACGCAGGATTGGTGGAAGGAACCGGGGTAATGGCGTGGTTAAATACCGTGCTGTGATTAGAAGGGAGCTGTTTAACCAAAATATCTTGAACCGTGGCGTGATCCACCGCATCAAAACCCAACAAATAAACATCGGGAAATTTTCCAGCAGCGGTTGTGTGGGGTGGTAACTGAAACCGAAAGTTTTCATAATAAACTAATTCCCCTATGGCTATTTGGCTTAAGATAAACAAAAAAAGATAAGGCAGGGTTTTTAGTTTTGATTTTGTTAAGAGTAAAGTGAGGCCGGTAAGCAGTAATAAAACTCCGACTCCTCCTAGAAAAATAGTTTGCAGAGAAATGGATTTGAGCCAAGGGACCTGTTCAATGCTGGCAGGATAGTCCCACCAACCTCGGCCTAAGAGGTAAAGTAACGAGGTGAGTAGAACCAACAGAATAGGCATGGTTTGCAAAGGCCGACGGCGTGTAAAAATAAAGAGCAGGAAGGCTATCAACACAACGATGAATAAAAATACGAAGAATAAAATAATCATTTCTTGAACAATGAAAATTTTGGCGAAATTCGGGACTTGCTCGACCTTAAAAAGAAGGTAGGCATTGTCGGGGTGGGCGACGAAAAAATAAGTTTGTAAACCAAACAATACGATGGTGAGGCAAAGCCCGATCAATTGGATTTTAAGTAAATATTTAGACATTTTGGGTTAAATAGATTATTTAGCACCTCTTAGCAAGACTGAGAAAACAAGTTTTAGGAGTGCCCATCCTTTCAAGTGCACTTGGCCTGTAGCGGCGGGGCCCCTCTGTCATTGCGAACCCAGCAGGGTGAAGCAATCCCTTCTGTCTAACCGGTGAGATTGCCACGCCCAGAGCCTGTCCTGAGGCTTTGCGAAGGAGGCTCGCAATGACAGAAAGTCCGTAACGGCCCTCCATATGAGGATCGCCGCGAAAGGCCTCTAGCACTGAAAGGATAGGCACTCCAAAAACTTGTTTTCCATATTTCAAAGGTATTTTATGTGTGGAATTATGGGTTACATTGGAGCAAGGCAAGCCAGAGATGTCCTCTTGGATGGCTTGAGCCGTTTGGAATATCGTGGTTATGATTCGGCCGGGGTGGCCATTTTTCAAAACTCTGAAATTAAAATTAGGCGAGCTGTGGGTAAGTTAGCCGTGTTACGTGCTCAATTGGCTACGGAGCCACTGCCCGGCAATTTAGGCATTGGCCATACCCGTTGGGCAACCCACGGTAGGCCCAGCGAAAACAACGCCCATCCTCATCAGGCCGATTCGATTGTGTTGGTGCATAATGGCATCATTGAAAATTACTTAGAGCTAAAAGCAGAACTCATCCAACAAGGTTGTGTGTTTCGCTCCGATACCGATACGGAAGTGTTGGCCCATTTGCTGCAACAATTTTTAAATACTTCCACGTTGCGAATGGCTTTGCGCAAGGCCTTGGCCAAAGTCAAAGGTAGTTATGCGGTGGCCTTGTTTTCTTCACAAGATCCAAAAACTCTTTACGTTGCAAGGCTGGGGAGCCCCTTGGTGATTGGCTTAGGGGACGGTGAGCAATTTGTAGCTAGCGATATTCCGGCCATCCTGCCTTATACGCGCAAGGTCATCATTTTAGAAGATGGTCAAATCGGTGAGCTGCGTTCTCACGAAGTGATGGTGACGAACTTACGGGGCGAAGTGTTGAAACCAAAAGTGACCGAAGTGCAATGGGATCTGAAGCAAGCCGAAAAATGCGGCTTTAAACACTACATGCTCAAAGAAATCTTTGATCAACCGCAGAGTTTAAGCGACACCCTCAGTGGGCGAATTGTGTGGAAAAAACGCCAGCTTTATTTAGAAGAAATGGAGCCATTTTTAGCCAAAGGTGATTGGCTTAAAACTTGTAACCGAATTTATATTATTGCCTGCGGGACCAGCCTACATGCTGCTTTGGTGGCTAAATTTTATTTAGAAGAATTTTTAAAAATTCCTGTGCTGGTTGATTATGCCAGTGAGTTTCGTTATCGTCAGGCCCCCATCGATCATAAAACCTTATTCATTGCCGTTTCCCAATCGGGTGAAACCGCAGATACTTTAGTGGCCTTGCGCAATGCCAAGGCAAAAAAGGCCAAAGCTTTAAGCATTTGCAATGTGGTGGGTAGTACACTAGCGCGTGAAAGCCACGGGGTTTTTTATACGCGCTGTGGGCCTGAGATTGGGGTGGCGGCTACTAAAACTTTTACGGCGCAAATTTTAGCCCTGCTGTTGCTGGCTTTACGCTTGGGCGGGCGGCGTGGCACCCTTAAACGAGAAATGATGGAAGAGTTCTTGCGTTCGATTTTGGTATTACCCAAAAAAGTCCGACAAGTTTTAGCTAAGGCAAGTGACATTCAAAGCATTTCCCACACTCATGCGCTAGCCCGTCATTATTTATATGTGGGGCGAGGCGTTTCTTATCCCATCGCCTTAGAAGCGGCGTTGAAATTGAAAGAGATTGCCTATGTGCATGCTGAAGGGTACGCGGCCGGGGAATTAAAACATGGGCCGATTGCCTTGATTGATGATGGTTCGCCTATTGTGAGTTTGGTTTCTAAAGATGGTTTGTATGAAAAAATGATGTCAAACGTAGAAGAGATGCGCAGCCGTGGTGGGTCGATTATTGCAGTGGCTACCGTTGGTGATAAAGCCATTGCTGAACGTGCAAGTGAGGTTTTTTATTTGCCCCCTACGCATCCACTCTTGACGCCTATCCTAGAAGCGGTATTTGTGCAGTTGTTTGCTTATTATATTGCCGATGAAAAAGGCTACGATATTGACCAACCCAGAAATTTGGCGAAGAGTGTAACCGTTGAATAAATTGTCATTGCGAGCGAGCACCGTTTGCGAGCGTGGCAATCTTCCGTTTTATGAATGACTTACTATCTCATCTTAATCCCCCGCAACAAGAAGCCGTCGTTACCACCGAGGGGCCACTGCTCATTTTTGCAGGGGCAGGCAGTGGCAAAACACGGGTATTGGTGCATCGGGTGGCTTATCTGTTACAGGTCAAAAAAATTCACCCTACTCAATTGTTGGCTGTTACCTTTACCAACAAAGCAGCCGAACAAATGCGTCATCGGATTGCCGAATTAACGGGATTTCCTGCAGGTAGCCTGTGGATTTCTACCTTTCATGCAGCCGGGGTTAAAATCTTACGTCGCCATATTAACCGCTTGGGTATTAACCAAGATTTTGTGATTTACGATGATTCCGATCGCATGAGTTTGATCAAAAAATGTTTGGCCGAACTTAACATCAATCCCAAATTATTTAACCCCCGCCAAATATTAGGGTCGATTTCAACGGCAAAAAATAATCTCATTGCCCCAGAATATTTTCCCCAAGAAGATTTTTTTAACGAAAAAGTAGCCAAGGTTTATCATGCCTACGAGCAACAATTAAAAAAGAGCCATGCGGTTGATTTAGATGATTTATTGGTTTTGCCCGTGCGACTCTTTCGCGAGTTTCCAGAAATTTTGAAATACTATCACCATCAATTGCAATATTTTTTGGTCGATGAATACCAAGATACCAATCATGCCCAGTACCAACTTATGAAACTTTTGGCCCTGCATAGTCAAAACTTATGTGTGGTGGGTGATGATGATCAGTCGATCTATTCCTGGCGCGGGGCCGACATTCGCAATATTCTCGATTTCGGAAAAGACTTTCCCGATGCCAAAGTTGTAAAATTAGAACAGAACTATCGTTGCAGTGGCAAGATTCTTCAAGCCGCTTATGAAGTGGTTAAGAAAATTCGTCAACGGGCTCCTAAAACCCTATGGACTGATAATGCGCCCGGGGAGCCCATCACTTATTTTACTGGGATGCGTGATTTAGAAGAGGCACGTTTTGTGGTGCAAGAAATTCAGAAATTAAAAAGTGAATGGCAACTTAGCAACCGTGACTTTGCTATTTTTTATCGCACCAATGCCCAATCGCGACCCTTTGAAGATGAATTGCGTCGGCAAAATATTCCTTATGTTATTTATGGTGGCATGAAATTTTATGAACGGATGGAAATTAAAGATATTTTGGCTTATTTGTTGGTACTGTTAAACCCTAATGACAGCGTTAATCTTAAACGCATCATCAATGTGCCGGCCCGTGGCATTGGTAAAACTACGGTTGAGAAGCTAGAGTATTTTGCGACGGGGCGAGGTTTAACTTTATGGGATGCCTTATTGCAAGTCGAAGCTGCTGGCCTATCAGCGGGTCCATCTCGAGCGATTAGAGGTTTTGTCAGTCTCCTGGAGGAATTACGCAAAAACATAAATCAGTTGCGGCCTTCGCAATTGGTGAATGGGTTGTTAAACAAGACCGGCTACATTGATACGCTGCAACAAGAGGGCACCTTAGAAGCAGAAAATCGTATCGAAAATATTGAAGAATTAGTGAACGTGTTGGCAGAATTTGAAATTGAACAACCTCAAAGTGGCTTGCGAGATTTTTTAGATCAAGTGAGTTTGAATACGGAATTACAAACCACCGGAGAAGATACTTCGGCGCTACCCCTCATGACCTTGCATTTGGCCAAGGGTTTAGAATTCCCTGTCGTTTTTGTGGTGGGTTTAGAAGAAGGCTTGTGCCCGCATCTCCGTTCAATGAGTGAGCCTAGCCAAATGGACGAAGAACGCCGTCTTTTTTATGTGGGGATGACCCGCGCTGAACGCAAACTCTACCTCACCAATGCGGTTGAGCGGCGTTTTTTTGGCCAAGAACAATTCAATCTGCCTTCACGATTTTTAGAAGATATTCCAAAAGAGTGTGTAGAGTCTGCCTCTTCTGTCATTGCAAACCCATCCGCAGATCTGTCATTGCGAGGCCAGCCGGCCGAAGCAATCTCATCGGTTGAACAGAAGGGATTGCTTCGGCGGGCTGGCCTCGCAATGACAGAAGGCCCTTTAGCTCGCAATAACAAAGACTACCAGGAGCCATCTCCTTACCGTCGCGGAGTTCGAGTCGCTCATCCTATTTTTGGTATGGGTACCATCGAAGCCTGCGAGGGTGCTGCTGCCAAGTGCAAACTCACCGTCAAATTTCAAAAAGTGGGGACTAAAAAATTATTGGCTGAATTTTCGAATCTGGTGATTTTACTAAAAAGGGCCCAGATGCAAGGCGCCCGCAAAGACGCGACCGGAGCGTATATGGAAATACGTGAGGATCGCGGCTTTGCGGGCAATCCTTCGCTTACGCTCTGGACAGGCTCTGCAGATGGGTCGTTTTTAGAGGTCCCCTTTATAACGACCACACCATAAGGTCGCCGACTCGTTCACTCGTGCGGCGTTGATAGGCCTTATCGGCTAGCATGCATTTAATGAAACAAATCACCTCTTCGATATCTTGGTAAGGTTTTTTGATAAAATTGATGGGTGGGCCGTCGATTACAATATCGGAAAAATTTTCTAGGTAGCCACTGGTGAGTAAGATTTTCATTTCTGGGTCGATCTTGCGCACCATTTCGGCTAAGCGAAATCCGTTCATGGTGGGCATGACGATGTCACTGATAATCAGATCAGCGGTGGAGATTTTCAAAAACTCAATGGCTTCAATGGGTTCGTGAGTGGTGTAGAGGGTCCAATTTTCTTCTTCGGAAAGAAGCCGCTTCCACATGCGTAGCAGCATTTCATTGTCGTCGATGACGATTAGGGTAAAATTATGTTCGGTCATGCTTGCCCCCTCTTAAGTAGACTTAAGCAAATACAGTGCCAAACCGCCCAATATTTTGATAGACAAAACCCATTGTATTAATTAGTGATTTTTTCACACTGCTACGACCTGGCTTGAAATTTGGTAGAGATTGCCTCAGGTTGAGGGTATTTTTTCACACATAGGGGGACCTTCTAAAAAGGGCCCATCTGCGGCGTTGCCCGCAAAGCTGCGATCCTCACGTATTTCCATATACGCTCCGGTCGCATCTTTGCGGTCGCCTTGCATCTGGACCCTTTTTAAAAGGTCCCCCCAAGTCAGGTTTTTAAAGATGCCTAATATATGGTAACCGCTTTATTAAAAAAGGTATTTGGCACTCAAAACGATCGTGAGTTGAAAAAGCTTACGCCCAGGGTGGCTGAGATCAACGCCTTTGAACCCAAGATGAAGGCGTTGACCGATGCCCAATTAGCGGCTTTAACTCCCCAATTCAAAGAACGCCTGGGTCGGGGTGAACCCCTCGACAGCCTGTTGCCCGAGGCCTTTGCCACCGTACGTGAAGCCAGTATACGCACTTTGGGCATGCGCCATTTTGATGTGCAGATGGTGGGGGGGCTGGTGCTGCATCAAGGCAAGATTGCCGAAATGAAAACCGGTGAAGGTAAAACCCTGGTAGCAACGTTACCGATTTATCTAAACGCCCTGGAAGGCAAGGGTGTGCATGTTGTGACCGTCAATGATTATCTGGCCAAACGAGATTCGGCCTGGATGGGGAAAATTTATCAGTTTTTAGGTATGACCGTTGGGGTTATTGTGCATGGGCTCAATGATCAGGAACGCCAAGCAAACTATGGTTGCGATATTACGTACGGTACCAACAACGAGTATGGCTTTGATTATTTGCGCGACAACATGAAATTTTCTTTGAGCCAGTATGTGCAACGAGATTTGCATTATGCGCTCATTGATGAAGTCGATAGTATTTTGGTGGATGAAGCGCGCACGCCTTTAATCATCTCGGGCCCGGCCGAAGAATCAACCGACAAATATGCGCGTATTAATGCAATCGTTCCACAATTAAAAAAAGACCCTGATTTTAATATCGACGAAAAAAGTCGTACCATCGTGTTAACCGAAGCCGGTGTTGCCCATGCTGAAAAATTGCTGGGTATCGAAAATCTTTACGAGGCGCGCAATATTGAAATTCTTCATCATGTCAATCAAGGCCTCCGCGCCCATCAGTTGTTTAAACGCGATGTCGATTATGTAGTTAAAGATAATCAGGTGATTATTGTCGATGAATTTACCGGCAGGCTTATGCCCGGCAGGCGTTGGAGTGATGGCCTTCACCAAGCCATCGAGGCCAAAGAAAAAGTAAAGATCGAAAATGAAAATCAAACCCTAGCTACGATTACCTTTCAAAATTATTTTCGGATGTTTAAAAAATTGGCAGGCATGACGGGCACCGCCGATACCGAGGCGGCTGAATTTCATAAAATTTATAATTTAGACGTGGTGGTGGTCCCTACCCATCGCGCCATGGTTCGCAAAGACGAGCCCGATCTTATTTACAAAAACGAGGCGGCAAAATTTCGTGCGGTCATTAATGAAATTGAAATCCGCCATAAACGCGGTCAACCCGTTTTGGTGGGTACGATCACGATTGATAAATCGGAGGTGTTAAGCCAGATGCTCTCGCGCCGGGGGATTGAACACCATGTGTTGAACGCCAAGCATCACGAGAAAGAAGCAGAGATTGTGGCCCAAGCCGGGCGTTTTGGCAGTGTGACCATTGCTACCAACATGGCAGGCCGTGGTACTGACATTGTATTGGGTGGCAACCCAGAATTTTTAACCAAAAATAGTTTGGGGCAAAATCATAGCCCCGAAGAATTTCAAAAAAAATTACCAGAATTAAAAAAACAATGCGAAGCCGAGCATGCTAAAGTGGTGGGGCAAGGGGGCTTGCATATTTTAGGTACGGAGCGCCATGAAAGCCGACGGATTGATAATCAATTGCGTGGCCGTTCCGGCCGGCAGGGCGACCCGGGGTCGAGCCAGTTTTTTATTTCGCTGGAAGATGACTTGATGCGTATTTTTGGGTCCGACCGTATTTCTCGCATCATGGATCGATTGAAGATGGACGAAAACGAGCCCATTTTTCACCCCTGGATCAGCAAGGCCATAGAAAACGCTCAGAAAAAAGTTGAGGCGCATAATTTTGAAATTAGGAAAAATTTATTAGATTTTGATAGTGTGATGAACCAACAGCGGCAAACAGTTTATACCTTCCGCCGTGAAGTGTTGGATGGGAAAAATTTAAAAGATAAATTTTTAGATATGCTTGATTCGCTTGCCGCGCAAATTTCAGGTGAGTTTGCTGTGCATGGTAACCAAGAATTTAATGCCGAGGGTTTTAAAGATCGAGTTTATAAATATTTTGGTGTCAAACCTCAAACCGGGGTTCTGGCTGAGCTTGAAAAAACCGAAGATAGCTTGGGGCAATATATTTACGATCAAGCCCTTGCGTTGTTTGAACAAAAAGAAAAACAATATGGCGCTGCGGTGATGGATCAGGTGTTGACCGTTTTCATGTTGCAGACCATCGATTCTTTATGGAAAGACCACTTGCTTAGCATGGATCATTTGCGCGAGGGGATTGGCTTGCGTGGCTATGCCCAAAAGGATCCCATTTTAGAATATAAAAAAGAAGGCTTTGAGCGTTTCCAAATGATGATGCTTCGCCTTTATGAAGATGTGGCAGAAAAAGTCTTTCATGTGCAAATCCAAACGGAGGCGGGCGAAGAATTAGCCATGCCTGCCCGCCGTGCCCAACCCATGCACTTACAACATCATGACAATGCCTCTGCTGCCAGCCAACGTTTAGCGGGTTTGCCACCGAGTGGTGGCGAAAACAAAAAGGTGCCAGGTCCACAAAGTCGTGAATACCCTAAGGTAGGTCGTAACGAGCCATGCCCTTGTGGAAGTGGTAAAAAATTTAAAAAATGCCACGGGAGTTCTTAAATGAAGGTGCCAGGTTTTCAATTTGCGGGAGTTGCCTGTGGGCTTAAAGTTAAAGCGCGTGCCAAAGATTTGGGTTTGGTGGTGAGTGAGGTGCCTGCTCGGGTGGTGGGGATGTTCACCACGAATCAAGTTAAAGCAGCCCCGGTTTTGTTTTGTGAGCGGCAAATTAAGCAAGGGCATTTTAGGGCCCTAGTGGTGAACTCCGGCAATGCCAATGCCTGCACGGGTACCAGCGGTGATCAGGCCACCCAAGCCACCGCAGCATCTTTAGCAAAACATCTCTTGGTTCCAGTTAATTCTATTTATGTGTGCTCAACCGGAAAAATCGGGGTGCCCCTACCTTTATCAAAAGTAAAACACGGGGTGGAGCAAGCCGTGCGTGTGCTTTCGCCCCATGAGTTGCCAACTTTTAGCCAAGCCATTATGACCACCGATCGATTTCCCAAAATAGCTCAGGTCAAAGCAAAGTTAGGGAAAACTCCTTTCACTTTATTAGGCGTGGCCAAAGGGGCAGGCATGATTGAGCCTCATATGGCCACCATGCTTGCTTTTATCTTAACCGACCTTAATTTGAATTTGCCTTGGATGCGAAAGGTCTTTCGTGAGGTGGTGGGGGCGACGTTTAATTCGATCAGTGTGGATGGAGATTGTTCTACCAACGACACCGCCCTTTGGATTGCCAATGGTAAGGCCGGGAATTCAACTGCCTTAGGGGTTTCGCAACAAAAGATAGTCAAACAGTCCTTACATGAAGTGTGCCATGGATTGGCCAAACTCATGGTGGCTGATGGAGAAGGGGCCACCAAGGTTGTAAAAATTGTCGTGCAAGGGGCGGCGACACACCAGGCGGCAAAAAATATTGCCTATTCGGTGGCGCGGTCATTTTTAGTCAAAACCGCCTTTTTTGGCGAAGATCCCAATTGGGGAAGAATTTTAGCTGCCGTGGGTTATAGCGGCGAAACTATGCACCCCCAAAAAGTCGATATCTCTATAGGATCGGTCTGCCTGGTTAAAAAGGGCCAACTTAATAAGGAAAGCCTTGAGCTTAAAGCCCATAAGATCATGAAATCTAAAGAATATCAGGTAAAAATCGACCTCCATATAGCCCAAGGTGAGGCTAGTGTTTTAACTAGTGATCTAACCGTGGATTATGTAAAATTAAACTCAGAGTACCGGACATGAAGAAACCGATTAAAAAGTTCATCTGCTGCGTTGTCCTCGTCGACATGGCCTGCGACGTACTTGCTAGTACGACTCGGCCAGTCTCCTCGGCCTGCCTTGCATCTGAAGCTTTTTAATCGGTTTCTAGAAATTAATTAAAATATGGGGCTACCCGCCATAAAGCTGAATGATTTTCTAACCAAGTTCTCCGATGCCGTCCTTGCGGTTATCGTGGTGACCGTGGTGGCGATTATCTTGATCCCACTACCCACCTGGTTACTCGATATCTTTTTAACCATCAACATTTCAGGCAGTGTGCTGATTCTCTTAATTTCTCTTTATATCGACGATGCCCTGCGCATTGCTTCTTTTCCTACTATTTTGTTGATCTCTACCTTGTACCGTTTGTCGTTGAATATTTCTTCAACGCGCTTGATTCTTTCGCAAGGCAATGCGGGCGAAGTTATTTTTGCCTTTGGTAACTTTGTGGTGGGTGGAAACTATGTGGTGGGCGGGATTATTTTTATCATCATCACGCTGGTTAATTTTATTGTTATTGCCAAAGGTGCGGAACGGGTTTCAGAAGTTGGGGCGCGATTTACCTTGGATGCCATGCCCGGCAAGCAAATGAGTATCGATGCTGATTTGCGGGCCGGTACTATCACCATGGAACAAGCCCAAGAGCGCCGCTCCATTCTGCAACGGGAAGCGCAGATGTACGGAGCCATGGATGGTGCCATGAAGTTTGTCAAAGGGGATGCCATTGCGGGTATTATCATTGCCATTATCAACATCATTGGTGGGTTCATCATTGGGGTGATGATGAGGGGTGATACCATGCTCCAAGCCATCAAGACTTATACCTTGCTTAGTATTGGTGACGGTTTGGTTGCACAGATTCCAGCCCTGGTCATTTCGGTCTCAGCGGGTATCGTGGTGACCCGAGTGTCTAGTGAAAGTAAAGACACGGGTCTTGGCAAAGATGTTTTTGGTCAGATTATTAAATACCCTAAGGCCATGTTGGTAGCGGGAATCATGTTGCTGCTGTTTGCGGCGGTGCCTGGCTTGCCTAAATTTCCTTTTATTTTATTAGGGGGCCTGCTGGCGGGCGGGGCTTATTTCATGATGCGCAAAGAAAAAGTTTCTAACGAAGAAGTTAGAGATATGCCCAAAGAAGAGGTGGTGAAGAGAGCAGTAGAGAAACACGGCGATGTGTTGCCCTTTGTCATGCCCGCGCCCATTTCTTTAGAAGTGGGTGAGGCGCTTATCCCCTTTGTCGATGATAGCCAAGATGGTGGGCGATTCATCAACGAGTTAATTCCCTTGCTACGCCATGGGCTCTATTATGAATTGGGCGTTAATTTTCCCGGTATTCAAGTGCGTGGGCAGACCGTCGACATGGAGGCCGAGAGTTATGTGATTAATATTAACGAAGTGCCGGTGGCTAAGGGCCGGGTGTACCGTGGGCATATCTTGGTGGGGGAACCTTTAGAGCAATTATCGCTTTTTAATATTGAAGGCATCGAAACGATTCATCCCATCGATGGGTCGATCGTGACTTGGATTGCCCAAGAACACAAAGAAGTGGCGGTGCAGGCGGGCTTTAGAATGTGGGATATTGCGGAGTATCTCATTTTGCATTTGTCTTATGTGTTGCGTAAACACGCTTCAGAATTTTTAGGGCTCCAAGAAATTCAAAATGTTCTGACCGAATTAGAAAAAACTCACCCTGCCTTAATCAAAGAATTAGTACCGAAGGTGATTACAGTGCTTCAGCTCTCCGAAATTTTTCAACGTTTGATCCAAGAAGAAGTTGCGATTCGTGATCTCAAAACGATTTTTTCAACCCTTGCCCAATGGGCCGAGGTAGAGCGCAATACCTTGGTGCTAACCGAGCACATTCGTTCGGGGCTCAAACGTTACATCACTCACAAGTATGCAGGCCACGTGAACACCCTAGCTGTTTATCTATTAGACCCTGGCATTGAAGAGCTGGTGCGCAATTCCATTCGTACCACCGAAAAGGGTAACTACTTGGCCTTAGAGCCCGAAACCACGCAAGAAATTGTAGAGGCCGTGGGCAAAGAAATCGCCAGTCACCCCTTCCCGCCGGGTGCCAAACCGCCAGTGATTCTAACCACTGCCGAAGTGCGCCGCTATTTTCGTAAAATCATCGAACTAGAATTTCCACAATTGAGCGTCTTATCTTACCAAGAGCTCTCCGAAAACTTGCGTATTCAACCCATCGCGCGGGTAGCGTTGCCGCAATTGACTGCATAATAAGTGAGATGTCATTGCGAGCGAGCACCGTTTGCGAGCGTGGCAATCTTCCATTTCATCTGCAAATCGAGTCACGTCTTGCCGAATCCGGCTTAAGGCTCCCTCAACCTTAAGCATTGTGGTTTCGGGTAGCCTCTTCCGGCTTCGGCAAGACTTTACCCAACTATTATCAGATATAGCAACCGATTGGGTTTTCTTCCGATAATGTTCTTACTTTTATGTCTGGACCAACTGAAGTCTCGGCTGCGAGCGAAAAACGAAGAGTGCTTGGAGAGTTGAGTCGTTATAATGAATTAGTATTGGACGATGCTAGTCAGCCTCTATCTTGCAAACAACTTTCGAACCCTGAAAAATGCCGATCTGCTGTCGAGCGGGGGCTTAAAAAATTGAACGAGGTGATCAGCGGATGGGCAGTGCAAGTGGCTGATGATGGGAATAATCAATGGCTTGGTCAAACAGAGAGAGAACACGCTCATAGTCTAGCCTTAGCCGTGTGGGGTGATTTTAAATCTTTAGTTATCGAAAAACTTATTTCCCGCATAACTTCCAATCAGAATCCTATTGAAGTAATAGCCTCTCTGATTGAAGGGGGATGTTCACCCCAAAAGATTGTGAACTTAGTAAAAGGGGGGGCCGATCCTTTAACAATTAGCGCGGCACTTTGTGCTACTGTTCCTACTAATAAATAATCTAAGGTTCTTCGGGCGGGGGAAGACACTGACGATTGTTGCGTCGGTTGGGGTCATAGAGACATAGTAAACGGTTGCCATGTTCCATGAGGTTGTGTTCGTGGCGTCTCTTGCGTGCTCTTTCCACCACCGAAGGGGGAAGCCGTCTAGCATCATTGACATATCGACTGTCCCTTGCAAATCCTTTAGGATAAAAGTAGGAGTCGTTACTCTGTGGGCAGCCGATGGTTCCTGGATCACACTGGTCCACCAGTGCCACATGAAGATAGTTTTCTAAGACATGCCCAATTTCATGGGCGAGGACTCCCCCATTGAATTCTGTAACCCCAACAAGTATCGTGCTGAATTCACTGGAACGCCCAGGGATCCGCCCATGGGTGGCAAAACCACTGGCAAAATGCGCCCTACCAGAAAAACCGTTGCCACGTCGAGGGAAGATAAAAAGATCCAAGATGTTTGTGGAGCCATCTGAGAAGTGCTCCAAGAGCCGATTAACGTCTTGAAGTTCGAGCAATTGACGATAGGCAAAGAAATCAACGCCGTCTATTTTCGGTGCATCAATAAAATAGAGTTCATCCATAAAAACACTAATACAGGCTTGCTGCCACAATCGGTCGGCGCGACGAACCATTTCATGCACATAAACCTCTGGCAGAATGGGACCGCGAATTCCTTCTCTTTGAAGGGTAATAGGATCGGGTTGAACAAAGCCACCTTGACCAATGGGAAGGTCATTATAGACATTTTCAAAGGGCTCGCATTCCTCTTCTTCTACGTCGCAGATTCCATTGACGATAATGTCATCGGGGCAATTGCAATGCCTGCTATTGTCGCGGTCTACAAAAGTAAATTGGCCATCGCCTTCACCTATGCGTACGGATTGCCCATTGGGGCTTCGTGTTATAATGCCACTATCGATAAAAGGTTCATTAAAGACAAAGACTCTCATATGAAGTTCTCGCCGTTCGTCAGAGGGGGTACGCTGGCAAACAGGAACCGTGAGGGCCAAAGGCGGAAGCGGAGGGCTATCTTGTTGATAAACGAACTGCAAGGAATCCTCAATTGAAGCTTGGTGGGTTCTATCGTTTGGAGCGTCGTCAACAACACGATTTGCAAAAGCATCGTGGGCTTTAAAATTGTCATCGTTACATCGGTAAGTGGTGGCGCATAATTGTAGGTCCTCCTCCCACATGACGTATGGACTAAAATCCCTGTCGTGGATCAAATAATCAAGATCATAGGTAGTGAGCATTTGGGGCTTGGAGAGGAAAATCCCGGTGTTGGGGCCTGTTTCCACCAGAGTTAATGGTGTAAGATTATCAAAAATAGATCCATCTGAATCGTGAACAGTTCCAATCTTGGCCACATTTCGCGCGAAACTGATTATGTTGACTTGTTCATTTAAATTGGCCCGGGGATTAATGACCCGAAGATAAAATCGATCTGGATCTCGTGTGATAAAATCACAGGTTGGGTTAAAGATGAGCGAGTTGTATACATTATTCTCTTCATCATAGGCCGAACTCCAAAGTGCAATATGAAGAAAATCTACGGGTGGGTTAGTCTCATCAATCCTTTCAATGGGTCCATTGCGATAATCAGGATCACAAACCGTTGGTGTATTATTGTCTCTATCTTTTACCACATCAACTTGAATCAAGTTTATGGATAATTCCTGATGAGCTGAAGCGAGAGGCGTGCATCCGCCTGCAGGCGTGCGCAAACAGAGAGTCGCTATTAGTTTAATAGGCGATTGGGCTTGTTGGGGGGAGGTAATGGCCTGGATCCCCTCGAGATGAACAGGCATAGGCAAAGAATAGTTACGGTTAAGACCAAAGGGTATTTCTTCTAAAACCCCGCCTCCGGAAAATTTCCATGCTTTAAAATTAACATGGGGGGGATTAGGATTTTGCCTATAATTAACAGCTTCAAGGCTAACCGAAGCATTTGGAATATTAGGTTCGACAGATACTCTTAATTCAGCCAGATCATTGTCATTCAATGCACGCCCTTCTTGCATCCAGTCGGGTTGATGGTCGCCCTGAGCAAGGTCATCATTATCATTATTGACATACATAGAAAGCGCGTTGAGAGGTGAACCTGCAGCGTTTTGTGGTTGAGTAAAGGTAATTTTAAAAACCGTAAAATCATGGCTAATCGGAGCAAGTTCTTTGTCATCGCCTGCTTGATTTAACACGGTTAGGGTTGAAACCACTTGATAGGCCCCGGCGGGAGCTGGCGATTCATTAACCAACCCACGCCAAGGAATAGAAACATTTCCTCCAAACACCGCGGGTACAACCCCTTCGTAGATTCGTCTTCCATTAGAATGGATGGCAAAATTCAAGCGCATGCGTTGGCCAGGAGTTGCTCCTGAAATCAAAACACGACCCACCTCTATCGTGCCATTTCCATTGAGCTGATTTTGGGAAATATAGCGAGGTTCCTGGGCAAAAGACACCGTTAGCGGTGGTGCCAACAAGGCCTGGCAAGCATCGCCTATTCCGTCGTGATTATTGTCTTCTTGATTGGGGTTATTATTATCAGGGCAATTGTCACACACATCCCCCTTTCCATCCTCATCGGCATCAGAGTTAGTTTCATCTGGATGATTAGGGCAATGGTCTTGGTTGTTGGCTATACAATCATTATCTCGATCGTTCGAGGCGTGAGTTCGGGGGCATGAGTCACACACATCCCCTTGATCATCTCCATCTTGATCATTCTGAAAACGGTTAGGGTGGTCAGGGCAGTTGTCCGAAATATCGACGACTGTATCATAATCTCGGTCGTCACAGGCATCCCCTTCGCCATCGCTGTCAGTATCCCGCTGGTTTCGATTGGAAACTTCGGGGCAATTGTCGCGGCGACCGTCGGGGCGGTTGTAGGGCGGCTTGTCATTAATCCCATCGCCGTCTAGGTCCGGGTCACAGGCATTGTCGATACCATCGTGATCATTGTCCTGTCCGCTATTGGAGGCATTGGGGCAGCTGTCACAAGTGTGAGAAGGATTTTGGATAATATGTTCAGTAAAGCACCTGGTTCCAGCCGTACAATCCTGAATTTCATCGCCATCTGTATCGTTGTCATAATCAAAAGGAAAACGATCTGGGATTTCTCCCCCTCCCGAAACGGCTACAGCTGGCAATCCATCCCCATCGCAATCGTTATGTTGGTCAGCGGGAAATAAATCACAAGCATCCCCAATGTTATCTCCATCGCGGTCAGTAGTTTGGGTATTTGCAAACTGTTGAGAATCAAGGAAGACATGCAAAGCGTCATTGATGGGGCTTAAACCAGGGCACAAATCACAAACATCTCCGATATTGTCATGGTCGCTATCTTCTTGATTAGGATTAAATTCTTCAAGGCAATTATCACAGGCCGGCCCTACAAAATCTCTATCCCCATCACTTGCTTCTAAATCATCGTAATTACGGTAATCGTCAAAATCAGGAGTTTGGTCACAGAAATCAACGTTATTGCAAACTCGATCTCCATCAGAATCTGCTTGTGTCCATTGTGCCAAAACATTTCGAATCACCTGCTTGGCACATTCAGTCACTTCTGGCCAAGGATCCCCTGGGTTGATCGCAAGTTCAGGGTGTTCAAGATTGCCCAAATCAAGTCCCGCTTGGTAGATTATTTCCTGTGACAAGCAATCGGCCATCCTACGTTGGAGGTCTTCTGCCGAGAGGCCATATTCTTCGTATCCCTCGTAGATTTCGACGGTTTTGACCACACGAGCACGACACAAACCACCAAAGTTAGTAGTAATTAATCCATCTTGATTGGAGTCTGCAAATTGTGTTGCTAACCATGGGGGAGAAGGTTCAAGTGGGGCAGCACAACCCTCACGCACTTCACAAGTGCCAGGTGCCGCTCCTGAGCTACATTGACCATTGAGTATTGTATCCACAACGTGGGGCTGATTGTAATCAATGGCCAGATGAAGATCTCCTGTGTTTTCATAAGACGTCGAAATATAGCCCGTCTCAATTCCTTCTTCCGGTTCTTCATCACAACGTGCGTCCATGTCTCTACATTCATAAAACTTTTCTTTGATGGCAATTTTATTTTCCGGATACATAAGCAACTTGTGGTTATTCCCTTCATCACATCCACATAAAAAGGAAGGGTAGGCATGAGGATCTTGGGGAATAGGGACAAAATCTACATCAATACGCCCCAACTTAAAGGCCAACCAACGGTAGGGAGTTGAATCATAATATTGGGGGCGGAGGTCTTCCATGCTGTTCGGAGCATTTGGGCAAAGCAAATCATCCTCATTTCCACTAATCCCTATCCTTCGTTCTTGCTCTTCTATATTCCTTCTGTCCTCGCAACCGAAGCATGCCATTACAAAACAAAGGAGCATGAGAGATAAAATAGTCCTCATGGCTTCCTCATGGTTTTGGATTGAGTCATGATATCTTCTGTCATCTCACAAATGCTAGACTGAGGAACCGGAGCCGAGACTTTGAATTTATTTTTTTCGACGATGATCTCTATAGGGGAAAGGGTGATGCATTTTACATCTCTTTGATTACGGGTAAGATAGATGATCCCATAGGCAGTGTTGTCGATGGTTCTAAATAGAAAAATTTTACCAAGTTTAGGTTTGAGTTCGAGAAACTGGGGATGTGATCGAATAGTAGCGGGGAGTGGTAATTCCTTTTCATTCCATGCCCTAAAACCATGCTGTCGAAATTTGATTTCGAGCCGGGAGGCGTTAAATTTTGGTGGGGTCAAAGATTTCTTTTTCTGTCTTGAGTTCAAGATAGACTTGGGGGCAGGCGCAAATTTTTTTGAAAAATCGATGTGAATAAGAAATTCGGATGGTTCTTGAAAACTCACCCAGCCAATCTTGGGCAGAGTTTCTTTAGAGGTCATGGGAGAAACATTTGTTGGAGCTTTGCCTTTGGTAATGGGTGAAGGGCCTGCGATCTGAGGTGGAGAACCAGAGGGTGGAACCCCGGGAGGAGGTGGGGCAATTTGGGCAAAAACCACCCCATTCCACAAAAGGATTACGAGTGGCAAAACAACTTTAAATGCAAGAGACACAAATATTGAAACAAGCAACTTAAGTGCCAGAAGCAATTTATTTTGAAATGCTCATTTAACTATTTGAAATTATTATAAATTATAGGTTATTTTGTAGAATATTTCATTGCCAAATAGAATAAAAAGAGAATCAATTTGATAATATTTATCATTTTGAGAACTAAAACACCAAATACAACAGCAAGAGGGCGCCGAAGGTGCCGATGAGGACTGCAACGGCAATAAGGGCTTTTTCAAAATTGGATAATTTAGGTTTTTCTTGATCGTTGGTAATGGCCGGTGGAGTTTCGGTGGGTGGAGTTTGCACGGGTGGCGGAACTTCAGTTTGTTTGACGGCTTCTTCTTTTTCTTTGAGTTCTTTGTCTTGGGCCTCTTTGAGGTGGCGTTCTTCCTCCGCCTTTTTTTCGGCGAGCATCTCAGCTTCTTTTAAAGCGGCCTCGCGTTTTTTGCGGGAAATTTCTTTGCTAATAGCATCAATATTAACATCGCCAGGGTTGCGATAAAGACACTTTATGGTGCCAAACATGACCTTGTCGCCGTCGCGCAATACCTTTTCACTAATTTTTTCGTGGTTAACATAAGTGCCATTTTTTGAACCCAAGTCGGTTAAAACAATGCCGCCCCATTTTTTTACCAGTTTGGCGTGTTGACGACTCACCGTGCCATCATCGATAAACAATTCGCATTCTTTTTCGCGGCCAATCACAATTTCTTCTTGTTCATCTTGAAAGAGAATTTTTTTGCCAATGCTTACGCCATTAAGCACCTCTAAACTGGGCGCACTTTCATTTTCTAAGGCCTTTAAAACTTTTTTGATCATTTTAATTTCGATAATGTCGGTGTCGGTGTCTTCTTCGACGGGTGCATCCAAATTTTCATCGAGATAGTGAAAGGTGATTTGATAATCTTCAATTTGAATAAGATCATTGTTGCGCAACAAATGTTTTTCTTTAGGTTTGATTTTTTTACCGCCTAAAAGAGTGCCATTGCCGCTTTTGAGGTCGACTAAATAAAATTCATCGCCTTCGCGCACCAATTCGGCATGGCGGCGTGAGATGGCCTTGTTGGGCAGTTCAATATCGCAGGTGTTCACCCGGCCCAGTGTGATCACATCTTGCGGGAGGTTGAGACTCTGTTCTTCGTCGGTTTTTAAATTTTTAACGGTCAGTTTGGGCACGTTAATTACATTTCCCATTGTTTTGAGTGATAGTGTTGCGCACCGTATTTTCTGTGTGCGCCAACTCAGGGGGAACTTTTTTTAGAAATTGACAAAGTAACGAAAGGCCCGATTTCTTGTCGCCATGCTGTAGTTTAAGCATACCTAAGTTGAGCAGGGCAGGGGCAAACCCTGGTTTAAGTTGCAAGGTCTTTTCGTAATATTGCACAGCTTGGGGGTAGTGCCCCAATTGCCCATGGGCATAGGCAAGGTTGTAAAGGGCATCTACATAAATAGGGTTTTTACTCACCACTCCTTCAAAGCCTTGGACGGCCTGGGAATAATTACCGGTGAGTAAATCTAAATAGGCCTTATCAAAGCGCACCAGCTCGTGGTTGGGGTCGAGCCGCTGGGCAATATCCAACTCTTGACGTGCCAAGGTTAAATTGTTGGTTTTTAAATAATAGGTGGCAAGCCCTGCGTGGGCCTCGGCAGAATCAGGGTCTGCCTCTAAGGCCTTGTTAAAAGCAAATTGAGCCTTAGAAACATCGCCCTTTTGTAAATACAATACCCCAAGATTTTTCCAACCCTCGGGCGAAGAGGGTTGCACCTCTAAGGCTGCTTTGTAATGCATAATGGCTTCTTCGTTTTTGTCGAGTTGACGATAGATGTTTCCCATTTCAATGTTGGCTAAGTAGTGATTGGGGGAGGCGGCCAGGGCATTACGGAAGGCATTAAGGGCATCGGTATAGGTTGTGTTACGACGATTTTTGATGGCAAGAGTTTTGTAGGTTAAACCCAAGTTATAGTAGGCATCGCCATACTTTTTATTGGCCTTGATGGCCCGATGAAATTGTGAGATTGCGTCGTCATATTTCCCGAGTGTATAGTAGATGGTACCTAGGTGGGTGTAAGCCGCCGCATAATCTTTATTGTATTGAATCGCCTTACGCAACGCGTCAATGGCGAGGTCGTATTGTTCTTTAAATTTGTACGTTAGGCCTAAGTTGTTGTAGCCTTCTGCATATTCGGGTGCTAATTGAACCGCCATCTTAAATTCGAAGAGGGCGTTTTCAATATCACCCTGATTTAAGTAAGTAACCCCTCGGTTATTATGAAATACGGCTTGATCAGAAGGGCGAATGAGAAAACGGGCCTCTACAAATAAAGAGAAAAAAAGAGTGAAAAAGATTAAGAAAATAGTCGATAATAGTCTCATAGGTATGGCGGTCCCTCACAGGATAAGCTAATTATGATGAGATTTCAAGAATTTAAGGAGTAAATGATGGCGTTGTCGGATGAAAATACGTTTATTAAGGCTTATCAAGAGCTCGAACAAGCAGCCAACGGCCTAAAACCCGAGGGGAAAGATTATCCTATTTTAGAGGTGGTCATAGGCCCCAACCCGGGTATTTGGTTCTCTTTGAATCAACCCGGTGACATCACCTTAGGAAGGGCCAATATTAATGCCATCCTTTTAGAAGACAATAGCGTGTCGCGTTCGCATGCCATTTTGCGTTTTCAAAATGGGATGGTCACGGTGCGCGATATTGGTTCGCGCAATGGTACCTATGTTAATCAAAAAAAGATTTTGAGCGAAACCAGCCTCAGTCATTTAGATACCGTGAAGGCAGGGATTTATACCTTACGTTTGTTGCAATCGCCGGTAGAGCATACTTATGAAGAGCCAGCGGTCGAGGAAGAAAAAACTCCCCATCCTAAAATAGTTGAACCTGAAAAAACCGAATTAGAAACCCCACCTGAAACCCAATCGCCCGAGGTGCCAGGTGACACAGCTGCATTTGTTGCCGAACCTGGAAGCGAAGCAGAATTACCCGTTCCTGCCGAAGTAGGTACAATAGCCACCCAACCTAAACGGGGTAGTGGGGTCGCTTGGTTGTTAGGTTTTTTAGTGATTGTTTTAGCAGGCGTTGCCATTTATCAATACCGTGGCCCCATTGTTGCTAAGGTTAATCGTCTACTCACGTCACCCCACAAAGAAACCAAGCCAATCAAGAATCAAGTGCATGTGGTGAAAACAGAACCACCCCCTGTCACCGACAAAAAAGTCTCAGTGCTTATTGAAGCAAGTTCTCAGCCTGTGCCCGCGCGAGTTTACTACGAAGGCAAAGAGCTTGGCACTACTCCTTTCCAAGTGAGTATTTTAGCGAATATTAAAGCTCCTACACAATTTACTGCCGAATATCTTTTAGAAGAAATTGGGGAAACCGTTAAAGAAAAAAAGACCGTTCAATTTAATGCCCAAGATGAATTAGCCAAAGTAGAATTTGGCACTCTCTTGGGTGCTATTAAATTAGATGCCCTACCCAAGAACGGAAACCTCTATTTAGAAGGGGCCTTTGAATACGAGAATTTTCAACCCAAACCCTTGAAGGTGCAAAACGTTGCCTTTGGCAAACCCATCTATGTGCCATTGGGGAAATATGTGGTGGAGCTACGCGAGCTGCAATCGGTATCGGGTACTGCCGGCACCCTCCCGCGCATTAAGTATCGGCGGGAGTTTGTGCTGAATAATCAAAATCGTGAATATGTTTTAAATGTTAAAGATGAAGAGTTGGCAAGCTTTCCTGCCACCCTCACGAGCGAACCCAGTGGGGCGGCGGTTTTGATCGATGGTAAAAAAGTAGGGGAGACGCCTTTTAAAGGCAACCTGCCACTCGGGCAGCATAAACTCACCTTACGTAAAGAGGGTTTTGAAGATAAGACCGACACGCTCAACATGGATGTCAATATTCCCTACAGTGCCAATTTTACTTTAGGCACAACCCCGGCGGGCAATTATGTTAACCTGGGGCGCAACGCCATTAACAAAGGGCAATACAACCAAGCCATCGAACATCTCATCGAAGCCCTCAAACGCAATCCAGATAAACAAGAATTGGGGCAGATTCATTATTTATTAGGGAAATCTTTTTTAAAGACTCAAAACTATGAACAAGCCCAAGGCTATTTTGAAAAGGCTATAGCCGATAAGGCTTATGCCCATCAGGCTGAGCTTGGCTTAGCCGAAGTTTATTCTGCGACGGGGCAGGCAGGGCAAGCCCTAGCTAAAATTGTGAATGTGGTGCTCAATACCACCGATGAAAAAGTGAAGAGTCAAGCGGCCACATTATATAATCGGCTCTATCCCATTAAATCGGCGGTTTACATTGCCACCGAGCCTTCGGGGGCGCAGATTACGATTAATGGCAACCCCATTGGGCAACCTACGCCTTTGATCTTGTCGGATCTTATGGTGGGGACCTATCGGGTGCAGGCCAATAAAGACGGCTACAAGCCCATCGAAATCCGCTTTAACCTTGAAATATCGTCGATCAAGCCAGTCATTATTAAACTTGAACCCCTGCAGTAATCATAGTGTTTTAACTTTTAAATAGGCTGTCATCCCCGCGAAGGCGGGGACCCAGTGCTTAAACCTACTTACAGAACTGGATCCCCGCTTTCGCGAGGATGACAGAAAACATACTATCAAAAAGTTGAAATACTATAAAATCCGACAAACCCCTCCAAGTCTCAGCCCGCCTCAAAAAAATTTATTCAGCAATTCGTGCTGATAGAAGTCATGCCTAAAACTGATGACAAACATGGCAATCTTAGGGCGAGTCGAGTATCTATTGTAGTGTGAAGATGCAAGAAGTCGTATGGGAACAGCAGGGTCATCAAGAACAAGCCCGAACTTTTCGGTGTAAGCAGTGCCCCATCTTAAAAGAGACGATCTTTAAAGATCTTTCAGCCGAAGAGTTGGAAAATTTAGACCAAGTTAAAATTATCCAACAATTTAAAAGCCATCAAACGTTGTTTTGCCAAGATACCCCGGCCACGGGTTTTCTGTGTATCAAAAAAGGTGCCGTAAAAATCTACAAGGTCGATGATGCAGGCTACGAGCGCATCGTGCGGATTGCGGGGCCCAGCGACATTATGGGTTATCGTGCACTGTTGGCCGACGAGCTGTATACGGCAACCGCCGAAGCCATCGAAGACACGACGGTTTGTTTTTTAAGCCGGGAGGTCTTTTTTAACCTTTTGGCCAACCATCTTCGCATTGCACTCCAGGTTTTTTCGTTGTTATCCAAAGATTTGCGGCAAGCCGAGGAGGCATTAACCTCGATCGTTCATAAAAAAGTCCCTGCCCGATTAGCGGGGCTCTTGTTATTTTTGAAAGATAAATTTGGCAAAGAGAAGGGCGATCAAGGTGAGTTTGATCTTATTATTACGCGTAGGGAAATGGCGGGGATGATCGGCACCACCCCCGAGACGGTCATTCGCTTATTAAGCCAGTTTAAGCGCAAGGGGATTATTGTTCATAAGCATGGGCAACGGGTATGCCTGGCCAAGATCTCGGCCCTCAAAAAAATCGCCGGGGGCTGTTGAAAAACGCCCATCTACGGCGTTGCCGCAAAATCGCAATCCTCACTTACTCCCATGTACGCTCCGGTTGCAATTTTGCGGCTGCCTTGTATCTGAGCATTTTTGAACAGCCCCAAGAAATAACGCTCTTAGAGTTTGCTTGACTAATTGTTAAGTTAATCGTCTAATAATATCAACGATGTCGCCATCACCCTCTAGTACAAATACTAAAAATGGGGGCCCCCCTACCGCGGGTTATCCTCGCATTGAGCGCTTGGTAGAGACCGAGCAATTTGAAGAACTCAACGAGAGTTTCGGTAAGGTTTATCAAGAGCTCGAAAAAATCTCCCAATTAAAGAGTGGGTTGGGCAAAGGCAAGTTAGCCGCCAAGGCCATGAAGGCGATTGATCTCACCACGGAACTTTTTAAAGAGTTGTTAAAGATCAAATATCAGATGGTTGAAATGGCCGATAAGGCTAAGGATCCTAAATAGTTGGTTATTTAGCTTAGTCAGGCAACTTTACACATGCGGCCCTTCGATAATTACCTTGAAAGATTGTATTTTTTAAAAAGAGGTTAACATGGAAAAGCCTTTAGTCGATGTCACAACCTTTAACCCGATTGTACCTGGGAATAAAGTGCCGAGCCAAAGCGTTTTTGGCGGTAGCGACAAATTTTTCAATACACTCAATAAAACCATCAGCGAAGGTTCTCAATTAGCAGGGCCTTGGTTGCAAGCCTATAATCCCACTGGCTCTCAAGTGGTCAATGCCGCGGTGAGCACCTTTGGTGGCTCAGGTGGCGGTGGTGGTTATGGTGGATACGGTGGATACGGTTGGAATAAGGCTATTGGTCCACCTGATGGCTATCCTGTAAATCCTAGCTCGGGGCCGAGCGGCGCGGGAACGACACCTTCTTCGCCTATGAATGGCGGCGATACCTTTGATATGAATGAAATGTTTTTAGGGCAAATGCAGTTGGTAAAAATGCAGGCCGACTTGAGCATGAAAACCCAAACCGTCATGATGTTATCAAACTTTGAGAAGGCCCGTTACGATGCTGCGACCAATACGATTCGTAACTTTAGGCCTTAAGACGTAGTTTTAATGAATCAATTAAAGGATTTCGAGAAGGTAATTTGGAGAAAATTCAAGTTACCTTCTTTCTTTTTTTCGGTTATCATCATGGAGGGAGGTCGATGTGGAAACACCTATCGTTGAAATGGAAACCGAAAACCAACGTATCATGTTAGAGGCAGGCTATCTTTACCTGAGCATGCAACGCTTTAAAGAGGCCCAAGCCGTGTTTGAGGGGGTGAGTGTTTTAGCCCCCAATAGCGAGGTTCCACTAGTGGGTTTGGGCAATGTCTTTTTTGTTCAACATAAATTTGAAGAGGCCATTAGGATTTATGAGAAGGCCCTTAAATTGGTGCCGGATAGTGCCTTTGCCCTAGCTTATCTAGGGGAATCTTTATTTTTTTCAGGTAAATCTGATAAATCTCGTGCGATGTTAAACAAGGCCTCAACCCTTGATCCGCAAGGCAAATCAGGTGATTTTGCCAGGGCCTTGCTGGAGCTGGTAGACAAGGGATTTGCCCCAGAGCCAAACAATTCTAAATAATTATGAAATTTGTTCGTATTTTAATTTTATTAGCCCTCTTTTCCGGTTGCGGAGGTGTGGTGGTGCAACACGATTTGAGTGAACGGGATGCCAATGATATCTTTGTGGCCCTGCATGAAGAGGGCATTGGGGCTCAGGTTGATCGCACCGAAAAGGCCCAAGATGTTTCTTATTTGGTCAAGGTAGCAAAAAAAGATGTGATTGCAGCCCGCAAAGTATTGCAAGAACGCAATTTGCCGAGGCCCCCTCGAGTTGGCATGGAAGAGCTTTGTGGTAAAGACTCGTTGGTGCCTAGCATTGAAGAAGAACGTTGTAAAAAAATGTTGGGCCTGCAAGGCACGCTCGTTAAGAATTTAGAAAAAGATTATCCTGGGATCGTCAGTGCTTCAGTGATTCTCAACATTCCTACGGTGAGTGAATTTTCCACCGAGACCCAAGGCTCTAAGCGCCCTAGTGCCTCGGTATTAATTCAAGCGCGCAGCGATCAAAGTAATAACAATCTTACCGAGGCCAAGATTCAACGCTATGTGGCGAACGCCGTTGAAGGCTTAGACCCCCGAGATGTAGCCGTGGTTTTATCTTTTGTGGATTTGCCCAAAAGCATGGGGGAAGGGCCTACGGTGGTGGGCAATAACTTGCCCCAAAATATGACTTCGATTGCGGGCATGGTCATGACATCGGCTTCAAAAGGCCGATTTAAAATTTACGCCAGTGTGATGTTGGTTTTGTTAATTGTGGTTTCAGCCGGGCTGATTTTTAATGTGATTCGCATGACCAAACTTCGACAAGAACTTAAAATTGCTAAACTCAATGCCGGCCCTGCGGCCTTAACTGCGACAGAAAACCCTAAAATGATCGAAGCCAAGGTAGTCGAGGGGGGCACCAAGAGTACAGCCAAACCTACCCCCGCAGAAAAAAAAGCCTAGGGGACCTCTAAAAAGGGCCCATCTGCCGCGTTGCCCACAAAGCCGCGATCCTCACGTATTTCCATATACGCTCCGGTCGCGTCTTTGCGGGCGCCTTGCATCTGGACCCTTTTTAGAGGTCCCCTTAGAACTCTAAATAGTTCTCAAGAAACTTTGAGGGGGTAAGGTGTCGATAATATTCCTAGTTAAGATTTGTAGGTGAATATGGATTTTGTCAATAATAACATAAAGTTAAATCAAAACAGGAATTTATTAAAAAACGAATGGGTGCCCGTAGTAGGGGGCAATCGCCTCGACAAGCCCACTTTTGGCGAAAAATTTAAGTATTTTTTTAAGCGAGCCTTTGGGTTTTTAGGGCGTTTAGCCGGTGGTTTGGGCTCTTTGTTTGGGCCTTTAGGGGGCCTCATTGGTGGGACGGCTTATCGTTTGGGCCAGTGGTCGGATCGCTCAGCTGACAAACAACAGGCCAAGAAATGGCAAGACATGAGCGTGAGCGAACAAATTTTGCAAATGAATAGCCCATTCCAAGGCGCGGCCCCTGGGTTTGGTGATGTTCAAACGATGGGTATGGAGCAGCCCTCCATCAACAATTTTAATACCGATGGTTTGTATCCAGAGCGGGCCAAAACTTTTGGGCTTCGTTCAGAGGCGGCAGGTCAAGCCATCAAAGAAATGGATAAATCGGTTTAGATAAAAGGAAATGAACTATGGGTTTTGAACGCATTCCCCCTCGTTTGACTGAACTTTTGGGTGGTTTACACTGGACACCCTTACCTAGCACGCCTGTTAAGCCCCAAACCCCTGAAGCCAAGGTGCCAGGTGAACAGTTGGTGGAAAAAATCAGTGTGAATTTCGCTGCGGCCGGAGCGACGATTGCGAAATTATTGCAGGGGCCAGGTCGTAACCCGCGTTTACGGCGCAAGGTGTTGAGTTGGATCACGAGTGAAGCCGTTGATCAAGGGCCCTATGCTAAGTTGCCTGAACCTTTGAAACAGCAAATGAAGCAAGCCATTACTGATCTTTTATATGAGGCACCCAACATCCTGGTGTAGCGAGTCCCACCTTTTGTGGTGTGGGCACCCCAAAAGAAAAAAATAACGGGCTGCGTCAAAAATTTAAGGCCTGGGAAATTTAAAAAAGTTTAATTATTTTAGTTAGTTGCTCTTTGAAAAATTGTCGAACTAAGTTTAGAGTCTGGCAGGAATCTTGCACGGTTAAATAATGAAAGTTGTAAGAGTTAAGTCATTTATGTAAAGGGGATCGATGATGACTCAAGCGGCCATCCAAACTAGTAGCGGTAAAAAGAAACTTCCCATCATGGCGAAGGAAAAGATTCTTGCTAGCCAAAGCCAAAAGGATCTTTCCAAGCGCGATGCACTGATCGAGCGGTACTTATCCTACGCCACTTCAATTGCCAACAAAATTGCCCAAACGCTGTCGAGCGATGTGGATGTAGAAGAGGTGGTTTGCAACGCTCGCTTAGGTCTCTTAGAAGCGGCCAAACGCTTTGACCCGAAGATGGGAGTTGATTTTAAGACCTTTGCTTACTATCGCATCCGCGGCGCCATCTTTGATGGGTTGCGTAAAACCGGTTGGATCCCTCGCTCACTTTACGCCAAAATCAAGTTTGAACAAGCGGCCAATGATTATTTGCAAACCAAGTCGGAAGAGGCGGCCGTTAGTAAAAATCCTGCGGCGCCGGCGGAACAAGAAGCCGGTGAACTTTACGAGACCGTCAACAGCTTAGCTTCAATTTATATTATTTCGCTCGATGCCTCTGAAGAACCCATGGAAATTGAAGACAAGAAGGCTAACAACATCGAGCACAAAGCGGAGTTTCAAAAGATTAAAGAAGTGATGCGGCAATCCATTGAAGATTTGCCCGATAAAGAAAGAAAATTGATTAAGATGTATTATTTTCAAAATAAAACCCTGGAAGAAGCAGGTTCAAAATTAAAGTTATCGAAGTCGTGGACCAGCCGGCTCCATGCCAGGGCACTTGAATTGCTGTTTAAAAAGATTAGCACCATGCAATTGAAAGCCACTGGTAAAATGAGGGTGCAACCAGCAATGTAAGTCATTGTTGTTATGAAGGGACAAGGGAGAAACATATGGACCCGATTTTTCAGGCCTTAAACGAAAAGGCCTTACAAACTGTCGTTGATAACAAACCCCAAAAGGTTTCGAACAATACCAATTTTTCAGAACTGCTTAACTCCATTCACCCCGCCAACCAAGATCAACCCGTTGTCGATATGATTGACAATATGTTCGGCTCGGTCAACCAAGGCTCACAAATGAAAACCTATGGCGCTGAGGGTGTAGAGTTCAATCCTTCCCGTGAATATGAAGTTGTGCAAGGCCCTGGTACCAGTGGAATGTTAGATTTTGTGAGCGATCTGAACCATGGTTATTTTCAAATGGATCGTATGATGGAAGTGGCTTTTTCAGGGCAGCCTGTTTCGCAAATGGACCTTCTTGCCGGGCAAGGCTTAATATCCAGGGTGACCCTTCAAAGCGAGCTAACCTTTAAAGTGATCGAATATGGGATTAAAGGCGCCACCGGTCCCTTTCAAATGCAGGTTTAAATAAGATATCTGTCATTGCGAGACCAACAGGCCGAAGCAATCTCGTGCAATTAAGAGATTGCTTTGCGGACGCTCGCAATGACAGAATTAGGTGTCATTGCGAGCGAGCCCCTTAGGCGAGCGTGGCAATCCCACCGGTTAGACAGAGGAGATTGCTTCAGCCGGCTGGCCTCGCAATGACAGAGGCTTTCAATGACAAACATCGTGGGAGGTTTTAACTCGTGACGGCTGTTAGCAAACTTAGCTTTACCCAAAGTCGCAATAAGGCCTTTGCCGCCATGGCATTGTTGGCCAGAGAGAATCAATTAGAATCCTTATTACCTTTGTTGCCCGTGGCTGAGCAGCAAGATGTTAAGGCCTTTGTTTCAAGTTTTAGCAATCATCTCTCCAAAGATCAGAAAAAAAACATCGCCCAAGTTTTAAAGCAATTGAAAGACGACTGGGAAGTTACGGTTTTTTCAGACCTAGATCCTAGCTGGTTTGTGGAATTTTTACGGGACGAAACGCCCCCCATTATTCGCATCATCTTGCTCAATTTGCCTTTAGAGCGGCAAAAAAGAGTCATTCGGGCTATGAACGAAAATTTAGCTCGCCAGGTGCGCGAGTATAAGGGTAAGAGCAAACCAACCCCTGAGGTTTTGCGGGTGATCAAAAATCTTTTTGAGAATCGCTTTCCTTTTTTGCCCAAGCCAGAAGTTAAAGCGGGTCTTGAACTTCAAAATTTATATGCCTTGCCGGTTGAAAAATTGGTGCTGCTGTTTCGACAAGTGGGCTTAAGTCAATTAGCCTTGGCCCTTAAAGCCGTTAACAAGGCAGCTTTGCGCGCCATCTTGCACCGCTTAAGTGTGCAAGATGCAAGGCTGCTCCAAGGGTGTATGAAAGAGATGGAAGGCATGGATACCAAGGCAAAGGTAGATGCCCAGCTCAATATCTTAAGCATGCAAATCGAGGGCATTAGCCCCGATCATTTATTTTTGGAATTAGGGTTTCAGGTTTTTTCTAAAGCTGTGACGAGTGAGTTGCTTCCCTACCTCGAGGTCTTACCCTATAAATTTCCTACCAAACAAGGGTATCTCTTAAAACGCTATTTAGAGCAGAATGTGGCTAAAAATGACCCTGGAAAAGCCCAAAAAATTCAAAATTTTATCCTCGAGTGTTTAAGTAAACTCGCATAAAATAGAGAGTGTTTAAAAAATGTCATTCCCGCGACGGCGGGAATCCAGTGATTTGTATAAGACTGGGTCCTGAGCTGGAGTTTACCCCTGCCCCTGCCTGCGCAGGGGTGAACTCCGGCAGGGGCAGGGATGACAAAAAAGTGCATTTTCGGAGCTTAAAGGAAGTTGTTGAAAACATTAAATTTTTCCTTTAAAATTGGTTAATATGGCCAAGGTTTTAAAAAATCAGGATTTAAAGAAAAAGCTTAAACTCGAGGAAAGGGTGAACCTAGAGGAAACCTCAAGTAACATCGTTTTACCGCAAGGTAAGAGTTCGGTGATCGACAGAGATGTGTTTGAGGCCGGGGCTAGGGCCAAAGCCATTATTTTGGAAGCTCAAGCCGAGGCTAATCAAATCAAGGCCATGGCTAAAGAAATTCTCAACCAAGTTGAGGGGGAACTGCAGAGCAAAAAACAAGAAGGTCACGAAGTAGGTTATCAAGAGGGCCTAGCCAACACGACGCAATTAATGGTGGAAGCCAAAAAACTTCGCGAAAAATTATTTACCGATAATGAAAAAGAGATGATCCGCTTGGTGTTTGCCATTGCAGAACGGGTGATTGGTGACCAACTCAAAACCAACAACGAAGCCGTATTGGGCGTGATCAAACAAGCCATCAAAGAGGCCATGGGTCAAAAGATTGTTATTCATCTTAATCCGGTAGATTATGAAAAGGCCAAGGCCAAAGAGGCCCAGCTTTTTACACAAGTAGAATCGGACCAAAGCATTGCCTTTCGGGTGAATGAATCTGTGGCCCAAGGCGGTTGTTTAGTCGAAAGTGAAATTGGCACTTTAGATGCTCAACTCGAAACGCAATTAACGGCCATCAAACAGGCCTTGGGGATATAAGCCATGCGTGATGAATCTTTTCAACCACCCATCATCGATTTGTTTAAGTATTTGCATTCGATTCGCAGCATTTCGACCTATCGCATCAAAGGCCGCGTGGTGGAATTAACGGGCCTCGTTGTTAAGGCCATTGTGCCGGGCGTGCACGTGGGGGAGTTATGCTACATTCAGCCTTTTCAAAAAAAAGAACCCATCAAGGCCGAAGTAGTGGGGTTTAAAGAAGAGACGGTTTTATTAATGCCCTTGGGTGATTTAGAAGGCATAGGCCCTGGCAACGATGTGCTGCCTACCAGTAGTTGTTTGAAGGTGAGGGTGGGCGATGGTTTATTGGGAAGAATTTTAGATGGCCTTGGGGACCCCATGGATGTAGATGTCCACGGCCCCCTGCCTTGCGATGAAGAATATCCCGTGCATGCATCACCACCTGACCCCTTAACCCGGCGTCGGATCACTCAACCCCTTTCGGTGGGTGTGCGATCGATCGATGCCATTCTTACTTGCGGAGAAGGCCAAAGGGTGGGGCTTTTTGCAGCCGCCGGGGTGGGCAAGAGCACCCTGTTGGGCATGTTGGCGCGCAATTCTGAGGCCGAGGTGAATGTGATTTGTTTGGTGGGGGAGCGGGGTCGTGAGGTAAGAGATTTTTTAGAGCAAGACTTAGGTGAAGAAGGCTTGAAACGTTCGGTGGTCATTGTTTCAACAAGTGACCAACCTTCTTTGGTGCGCAGTAAGGCTGCTTATGTGGCCACCGCCATTGCGGAGTATTTTCGAGATCAGGGTAAACGGGTTATTTTTATGATGGACTCCATCACTCGTTTTGCGCGCGCCCTGCGTGAAATTGGTTTGGCCGTGGGCGAGCCGCCGGCCAGGCAGGGTTTCACCCCTTCGGTTTTTTCAACCTTGCCCAAATTGTTAGAGCGTACGGGCAATTCTGACAAAGGCTCTATTACCGCGTTTTACACCGTGTTGGTGGAGGGCGACGATATGACCGAACCCGTGGCCGATGAAGTGCGGTCGATCCTCGATGGGCACATTATTTTGTCGCGTGATTTGGCGAATCGCAATCATTTTCCTGCCATCAATGTTTCTGAAAGTGTGAGCCGCGTGATGAGTAACATCGTTGAGCGTGATCACCTCGATGCGGCGCGTAAGTTAAAAGAAGTGGTGGCCAATTATGAAAAAGAGCGCGACCTTATTTTGATTGGGGCTTATGAAGCCGGCTCTGACCCCAAGGTGGATTACGCCATTGAGAAGATCGAAGAGGTCAACGAGTTTTTAAAACAAGAAATTCATGATACTGAAACATTGGACAATTCGGTGGAACGGCTCAAAGGGTTATTTTAATCGATGAAGAAGGAAAAATATCGTCTTCAAGTACTTCTAGATTTACGCGAAAAGAATAAAAAACAGGCAGAGATTAAGTTAGCCAAGGCCATCTTAAAGCTCCAAGAAGAAGAGGAGAAGTTAAAAAGGCTTAAAAAAGAAAAAGAAGAATTAAAAGAGCGAAAAAGAAAGTCCATAGTCGAAATGTCCGATAAATTAAGCAGTGGGGAGAGCTTAATAAGGGAGAGCTCAATCCATTTGAATTTTATTAGAAAGATCAATGAAGACATTGAGAAAAAAGAGCAAGAAATAACCGACCAAATCGAGGCCATTGAACGGGCCAAAGAAAAGGTCAAACAAGCCAGGCGAGACTATATCGATGCTTGCCGGTCGTTGCAGATTATGGAGAAGCACAAAGAATTGTGGCGGAAAAAACTTTTAAAGAGATTATCGATGGCCGAAGAAAAGAAACTGAATGAACTGGGTAACGTGATCCACCAAATGAGGAAGGGGTAAACCATGCGGGTTGATGATCGACCGAGTCAAAATCAAGAGGCCAATAAGGCCGATCAAAAAAAGGTCAAAGATAAACCTTCGACTAAAGGCACAACCCTCACGCATCCCTTTCAAAAGGCCATGCAAAGCGAGCGTAGCTCTCAAAAGAAGGCCTTCGATGATTTTTTAGAAAATTTTGCAGATCCTGCCTCAGCCGCAACCGAAAAATCCGATCTACCCAAACAACAGATGGTTAACCAGGTGGTTGAACACCAAGAACAAAAAGATAGGCGCCAAGATCAAGATCAAAAAGATTTAAAAGAAAAAAAAGAAACTTCAGGAGAAAAAGAGACGCAGCGAGAAGGCGGCGTTGCAGGTCTGACACGAGGCAAGATTGCCGCCAAGAAAGAACTGGGGGAGCGGCAGAGTGGCTCAGATAGCCGTGGGGGTGAACATGGCAGGCTATTTTCTGCGGCCAAAGAAAATCCTTTTAAATTGAAAAAATCGGCGGCTCAAGAATCAGTGCCGCTAGCCATTCCCATGGCGCCACTACCACCTACCCAAGGGGCGATATCTCTTCAGAAACTAAGCGGCCCTAGGGTGCCCAAAACGGTTTTAGAAGAAATTGTGCAATGGGTGCGTTTGGGGATGAATCAACATTTGGGTAAAGAAATGGAGATTCAATTCAAAAAAGATTTTTTTCGTGGGCTCAAACTTAAAGTGAGTTTAAAAAATGGCAAGGTGCATGTTTGGTTTGGCTGCAATCATGACAAAACCGTGCATCAGCTTATGGCAGGGGAAAAATCAAACCTACAGCAACTTTTGTTGGATAAAAATATCCCCGTGGCTGAAATTGTGGTAGAAGCGTAAAGGGAGGTTTATGACTGAAATTAGGCCCTTTGATTTTGCGGGCTTAAAAAAATTTAGTAAACACCAGATCGAGCTGGAAAATGCTTTATTTGCTAAACTCCCTTTTCTCGATTCCAGCGAAGAAGCGCATCGGTTTTTCAAAGAAATCTTTGCAAATGATTTTGGCAAAGATTGCTCGGCCCATTGGCAGGGTTTTGGTGAAAGCACGTTTGAAGAATTTATCAGTCCTAAAGATGGCAAGGCGGTGTATGTTATTTTGGCCTTGGAGCCACATCAAGAAAAGTGGGTGATGCGCATCGATTCTCTCTTGGCCTTGGCTAGTGTGGCTCAGGTGTTAGGTGGGTCTGAAGAGAGCCTGCAAATCCGCAACGCCACCCCCATTGAGCAGGGGATTTTACAATATTTAGTTTTAAAATTTTTAAGCAAGATTAGAAATGCCATGACCGAGTTAGGGGTAACCGCTTTGCGATTTGTTGACATTGTGCAACAACCTCAAGATTTAGAGGGCGTGAACCCTCCTAGCGAACGAGGTTGCTTATTAAAAACTACCCTCCAATTAGGCAAAGCCCAAGGTTCAGTCGTGATTTATTTGCCTCATCCCTTGTTGCGTGGGGTGCTGTTAAAAGACAGGCCTTTGTATGAGGGCAGCAGTGATTCGCCGGAAAAAGTTGAACGCTTAGAGAAGATTGGTTATATTGAAACAGAATTGACGGTTGAGTTAGGCCACGTAGAGCTTTCAGGGATTGAACTTGCTCAATTAGAAAAAGGCGATGTTATTTTATTTGATGAAACGATGGTGCACTTAAAACCACAAAAGTCAGAAGAACCCTTGGGGGGGCGTGTGATTTTAAGAGTGGGTGAAGATCGCAGCCAAGGTTTGTTGGGAGAAGTGATTGCTTCCCAAAAATTGGCACTCATCAAAGTTTTAGATTATTACGGAGGTAAACTGTGAGCACTGAAAACGACGATTTTGATTTTGACGAGGAAGCTCTTGAGACCCAAAACACGAGCTCCCCAGCAAAAGACCCGCCACCTTCTCCCAAGGTAGTTAACCTGGCGAGTGATGTGCCAGTGCAGATGGTTGCGGTATTAGCTAAGAAGGCAATCACCGTCAAAGATTTGGTTCAGCTGAAGATGGGGCAGGTGATTGAGTTTAACCGTTACCCGAATGAGGCGATTGATCTGGTTGCCAATGGTAGATTAATGGCCAAAGGTGAATTGGTCGAAATAGATGGCAAGTTAGGGATTCGTTTAATCAAAGTGTTTGAATGATAACTCCTTTTTTTATTTTTACCTGGGTGAGTCAAACGCCGACTCCTTTTCCGATGGAAGGGGGGATCGATTTCACCGGTTCTTTTTTGAAGATGATCTTCATTTTAGGGCTGGTGGTCATGTTGGCTTTAATCGTTTTAAAATATGTCTTCCCAAAACTGGCAATTCACAAAGGCTTTGGCAATTCAGGCATACAAATTGTGGGCCGGGTGCCGCTCGATGCTAAAAAATCTCTTTATGTGATTGAAGTCGAAGATAAAAAACTTTTGCTGGGAGCCAGTGAACAGCAAGTGAATTTGATTTGTGAACTGCCTAAAATGGATCCCGGCTCAAGGCCGGGATGACGGTTACACGTCATCCCGGCCTTGAGCCGGGATCCATAATGACATTTATGGTTAATCAAACGATAAAAAAATTTTTACGAATATTGTCGGTCTTTTCGGTGGCAATTTTGCCGGTGCTGTTAGCTTCGCTTGGGTATGCGCAAGGGAAATACGAACAACCTATAGCGACGCCTTTGGTCATGCTAGCGGCCTTATCGGGCCTGGCCTTGGTGCCCATTGTGCTCGTGATGGGCACGTCTTTTATCAAAATCACAGTGGTGTTATCGATTGTGCGTAATGCCCTTGGCACTCAGCAAATCCCACCCAACCAAGTGATTACCGGCCTGGCCCTGATTTTAACCGTTTATATCATGGTGCCAGTGGGCCTTGAGGTTAAAAAGGTCACTGAAGATCTCGCCAAACAGCGCAGCAACCAAGGTCTTTTGTCAGAGGCCAGTTTAGGGATTTTGCTAGAGGCCGTGGATAAAGGCAAAGAACCCTTTCGGCAATTTTTAACCAGGCATACTCATCCTAAAAAAAAGGCCGTGTTTCATGAGTTGGCGTTGAAACTTCGCAAACCTGAAGATCGGGCAGGTCTTACCAATCAAGATTTTACGGTGTTGGTGCCGGCGTTTATCATTAGTGAATTGTCTGAAGCTTTTTATATTGGCTTTGTGATATTCTTGCCCTTCTTGGTGATTGATATGGTGGTGGCCAATATTCTTTTGTCGTTGGGGATGTTTCAACTTTCGCCCATTACCGTGAGTCTGCCCTTTAAACTTTTATTGTTTGTGTTGGTTGATGGTTGGCAGTTGGTAGTGAGCGGTTTAATCACGGGGTATTTGTAACATGGGGGGACCTCTAAAAACGACCCATCTGCAGAGCCTGTCCAGAGCGCAAGCGAAGGATTGCCCGCAAAGCCGCGATCCTCACGTATTTCCATATACGCTCCGGTCGCGTCTTTGCGGGCGCCTTGCATCTGGGCCCTTTTTAGAGGTCCCCTAAAATCCAAGTTATTAGAGGTGCCCATGGAAAGTTTTGTTATTTCGATTACCCAAAAGGCTTTGTATTTAACCCTTATTTTATCTGCCCCCTCCGTGGGCATTGCGCTGGTTGTGGGTTTGCTCATCAGCTTGGTGCAAGCGACCACTCAAATTCAAGAGCAAACCCTTACCTTCGTGCCTAAATTAGCCGCCGTGGTGCTCAGCTTGGTGTTATTAGGTTCTTGGATGTTGATGGAGATGGTTCGATTTACCGAATATCTCTTAAAGGCCTTTCCTCGCTATTTATGAATCCATCCGATGTTTTAAGTCAATTTGGGCTTACCCAAGGAGTCATGACCTACGTGATGACCTTTGGCCTCATGATGATGCGTATCTTAACCGCCATCACCGTGATTCCTTTTTTGGGGGGGCGCAGTATGCCCGGGCGCTTTCGCATTAGTTTGGCGCTGGCCTTGGTGATTTTTCTTTTTCCCATCGTGCAAGCCCAAATTCCCAACCCCGTACCCGATTCTTATTTTCTGATTGGGGCCTTATTTTTAAAAGAGACCTTGTTTGGTTTTTTATTAGGCTTGGTGATGGGCATGGTTTTTTACGGGGTGCAGGCAGCAGGGGCGATGGTTGATAACCAACGCCAGTTAGCCAACGCCCAAATCTTTAACCCCGGTATTGGCGCCCAAGCCACCATTTTTGGCGTTTTTTATTATGAATTCGCCGTAGTGATTTTTATTCTGGTGCAAGGCCATATCTTCTTTTTTAAAGGTTTGATCGAGAGTTTTGCCGTGGTTCCCATCTATCAATTGCCTGACTGGATGGCAGGCACTGCAGCATTACCGCGGTTGACTGATTTGCCGGTTATTAAATTAGTGGTGCGATTGTCGGCCGAAACTTTATTGATTGCTGTGCAAATGTCGGCACCCGTGCTCATTGCCATTTTCATTGCGGATCTTATTTTGGGATTGACCAATCGCATTGCCCCTATGGTGAATGTGTTTGAAATGGGGTTTAACATCAAAGGGTGGGTGGGCGCGGCCTTGGTATGGTTGAGCCTGCCGGTCATTTATGTGCAGTTGAAAGAGCTGTTTAAGCATGCTCTGGGGGGTTTTAATCAGGTCGTGCAGTGGTTCTTGGCCGGATAATTAAGAAACTTATGAAAAACTTTGAGAAGTCGGCAGAGGCTCCCTCAACCTTAAGCATTGGGGTTTCGGGTAGCCTCTTCCGACTTCTCAAAGTTTTTCATGAGTTCCTTTATTAACGCAGTGCATCAACTATTTGTTTTTATTTAGGAAATTTAGGCTGTGGCGTGGCGCAACTCCGCATGAATTAAATTCCGATAACTCTTGAGAGGAAATTTGTATTTTAGGAGATGCCCATGACACAAGCTATTAAACCCGCCTATCATCCGCCCCATTCCACGGGTCCTAGTTATTCCAAAAAGATTCAAGAAACTTCTTCTTCTTACGACTACGAAGGTGAAGGCGAGATCGAAGAGAATCAAGAAACCCAAGGGCAGTTAGAAGATTTATACCAATATGCCGCTCAAGATGTTTTGCAAGAATACTTAGCAGCTAAGTCAGCCGTGCCACCTTCTAGTTTTGTGATTATTAATGGCAAGGTTTATTCCATAGCGATGATCGAACAATACCTAGCGGCCATGCACATGCTTCCTCAAAATCTCAATCAAGGTGGCAACACCGGTCAATCGGTGGCTGGCCAGGGCACGATTCCAGAACCTGGTTTTAACAAACAAATGAACGAAGGCAATTCGGTTTATGCCCAGGCCCAAGCCATGGCGGAAGATTTAAGGGCCAAAGGTTATCCTCCCGATGTTATTTTTAATATGCTCATGCAGGCCTTTGGTAATGCCCCTGGGGTTACGCCAGAAGATTTACAATATTTTAGCCAAGGTTTTGGCGCTTATGATCCCTATGGCTCAAATCCTCAAAATCCTCAAAATCCTCAATACGCAGCTTACACAAAAGCCATGCATAATGGCCAAGGTTATCCTTACTATGACCCGTGGTTTCAATCGCAAACCACGCAAAAAATGCAGCAAGAAAGCGAGTCACTAATTCATGATGCCAAAAAACAAGAAAAGGCCATGTTGCAAAAGATGCACATCATTAAATTACAAATTGCGATGGGCGACTTTGTGGGCGCATGGTTTTCGTTGTTGGTTTTGAACGATCGCGATACTCGCGAATCGATGAAAAAGGCCTTTTCAGTTTTAGAAAAGATTCGTGATGCCAGGGCCATTCTTTTAAGGGAAATGGGCCGGATGAAACCGGTTAAACCCTATGTGGGAGACAATCCCCGGTTGCAAGCCAACAATACCTACAAGCAAATGCGTTATAACCAAATGGTTACGGTCAATACGCAGTTGTTGCAAGAATTACAGACCCCAGAGCGTGAAGTTTTAGACGGGCAAATTGCCAGCCTTAATCAATGGAATCGCCAATTATGGGAATCCTATGCCAATTTCCGAGACGCCTATTGGAGAACCACGGATCGGGTAATCCAGAAACAGTAATTTGCCTACGCAATGATTTTATTAAGCAAATTGGCGGCCTACCGTATCCCGGAGGCCGCTTTTTATTAGGAGGTAAGAAAATACAACTTGTGAAAAACCAAGGTCTAATGCTATCATAAGTATAGTATTTTCTTAGAGAAAATGGAAGTTATCGCCATGGTCCAAAAGGGAAAAGAGACGAAAAATCCCGAAGTGTCTCAATTAACCTCCGATATGAAGCGAGGCCTAGAGGCTTTTGAGGCCTTTATGGCCCATGTTGATAAAAAAGACGTGGAAGCTGCGGTTAAGCGAATGGAAGACTTTGTAGCCGGCAAAATAACCTGGGCCCAGGTGCAAGAGCTACCTAAAAAGTTTTTGGCCGACTTGGCTGAATTTGCCTATGTTCAATTTAAAAATAATCGTTTTGCCGAGGCCGAAAAGATTTTTCGTGGGCTATCTGTGATTGATCACCAACAATCTTATTACCACACCGCGCTCGGGGCCATTTATCAAAAACAATCCAAACATGCCGATTCGTTGGTTGATTATACGGTTGCCATTAACCTTAATGAGTCAGACATTGTTGCGCTGGTCAACCGTGGTGAAGTTTATTGGACCATTGGCATGGCAACGCATGCCTTAGAAGATCTTAATAAGGCAATTAATCTTGATGCAGAAAATAAAAACCCGTGGGGGAATCGGGCGCGATTTTTGCGAAAACAAATTTTAGATGCCATTGCCAAAGACCCTGACTTAATTAAAGTGGAGGAACCATGAGTGTAAATCCCGCTAATCCCGTGTATGCCAAGCCCTCCAGCCTGCAAGGTTATCTTTCAAAGGGCGGCTTAACGGTTGATACCATCGATAAAATGCTGATGGCCCAGTCGCTTGATTTGCTCATGGTGCAAAATCCGCAGATTGGTAAACTCATCGAAGCCTATTTGCGGATGGCCCAGGTTAATTTGCACAATCTCACTTCCCGAGATCGAGAGGCAGAATACAAGGCCACTTATGGCACAGTTGAAATGTATCCTATGTCGATGTTCAAAGCCTTGGAAGTGCAAGGTGAGCCGGGCAAAGATTTTCTCTTCAAAGATTTTTTAGAACAACCCGATAAATACCGCGGTTTTTATGGGTTAAAAGATGGCCAACTCAACGCCATGAAAGCGATCTTTAGTTTAGATAGTCATGGGGCATCTTTTCCAGGCACGGTAACTAGTGGCCAAACCGATGGTTCTCAAGGCAAACAAACCTGGAATCCAGCCGAAGTTGTGCCTTCTCAACAAGGGGGCGGGCAAGGGGCCATGGGTGGGGGCCAACAACAAGGTCAAGAAGAAGATGAATCACAAGCCGGGCAGGGTTTTGGTTTTAATAAGGCCATGAAAGACGGCTCAACCTTTAACAAGGCCTTTGGGTCAGCTGGCCCTGGGCCCACGCCACCACCGGGTTTTCAACCTCCCCCGAGTAGTACCAATAACAGTAATTCTTCGGGGTTTGGGATGGGGCAGTATGGGTCAGCCGAGGAATATGTAGAAGGATTAGAAGGCACGGGTTTAGAATACATGTTCGCAACATTGTTTGAAAACGAATCCAAGGCCAAAGATCTTTACACCCAAATTTTAACGCGTTTAGAAACACGCCGCCAAGCCAAGGCCAAGATTATTGAAGAGATGGGTAGCCTCGATCCAACCACTCCCGAGGGACAAAAGAAATTGCGGCAACTTCAGGCCATGTTAGAAGATTTTCAAACCACCGAGCGCCAAGATTTTGAAAAATTAAACCAGTTGCAACGGCTGATGTCGGAATATATCGAGATGGTATCGAAATTTGCTGAAACGAATTTCCGTACTCGTGAGCAAGTGATTCGTAACTGGCGCCCTGGTTGATCTTACTAAAATAAGCGGTTTTTAAAATGTCGGATGATCGATTTCATGAATTAAGCCCTGAGGAGCGGGCCAAGAGCAAGCTCCATGATCCTACGCCAGGTAGAAAAAAATACCTCATTGACCTGCTTTACAAATTTTTAACCAAATCTATTTCTTTTGCCCAATTAACCGGCCTTCCGGCCAAAGATTTATATTCTTTATCCGAAATGGGCATGGTTAAATTACAACATGGTAGGGTTGAAGAAGCGCGTAAGATTTTTGAATGTCTGGTGAAGGTCGATCATAAAAACCCTTTCTATCATTCCGCGTTAGGGGGCGTTTATCAAAAATTGGGAAGGTTTGTTGATGCGGTTTATGAATATTCTGAGGCGATCAAGTCTAACAAAGCCGACATGGCGGCCTTAGTTAACCGCGGAGAAATTTATTTACTTCACAAAAATTACCGCAAAGCCGCCGAAGATTTTCGTAGCGCCATTTTGCAAGACCCCCAAGGCAAAAATCGTTTTGCCAACCGCGCCCGTTCCCTCGTAGTTGCCATCAAACGCAGCCTGCAATTACAAAAAGAAAAAATCGACAAAGCCGGCGGCCGCATCCCCCGCAAACGCCTTAGCACTTAATGTCATTCTGAACCCAGCAGGCCCCCTGTCATTGCGAGCGAGTCCCATTGGCGAGCGTGGCAATCTTCCCTTTCATTCTTCAATTCATCTGCAAATCGGGTCACGTCTTTTCGAAGCGGGGATAGGCAAATAGAGAGCCCGCGCCCGGTCGGCTTAAGGAGGGCTAAAAAATTTTTTGTTTTTAATTGAATTAGAGTATTCCTTCGTCATCCTCTAATTCAAAAAAACAATAAAATTTTTGAGCCCTCTTACGGCCGACCTCCTGCGCTAAAAGGCTCTCTATTTGCCTATCCCCGCTTCGAAAAGACTTCTTCGTAAATATTTGCAGAGATATAAAAAGTTTTACTGAAGTGGGCTAAGGGTGTTGTCGAGAACCTTTTAGCACAGGAGTAAAGCCGTAGGAGGTTCAAAAAATTATATTATTTTTTTGAATTAGAGGATGACAGAGGAATACTCTAATTCAATAAAAATAAAAGATTTTTTGGGCCGAGTAGGCTTTACGGGTGCGGGTTCTCGACAACACCCTTAGCCCGCTTCACTAAAACTTTTTAGGTGCGGGAATTTGCAAAGGGATTTATTCTTCGTCTCGGGCGAAGAGGGCGTATTTTTTGATGAGGTTGCGTAAGTGTTTGCGGTCGATTTCGGCGACGCGGGCGGATTTAGACACGTTGTAATCGTGTTTTTTTAATAATTCTTGGATGTAATCGCGCTCAAAAAGTTCAACCACTTTTTGTTTAGCATCTTTGAAAGGTAAATTGGTATCGACCACAAAAGATTCGCTACCACCCGTGCTTGGGTGTTCTACTTCTTGAAAAACAAAAGCTAAGTGATTGGCATCAAGGTTATTGCCAGGGGCAAGGCTCACCGCCCGTTCAATGACATTGCTTAATTCACGCACATTGCCGGGCCAGGAGTAGCGTTGCAGCATTTTAAGCGCATCATCTTCCACGCGAACGATATGAAAATTTCCCTTTGGGTCTCGGTTGTAACGACCGGTTTTGAGTAATTTTTCAACGATGAGAGGGATGTCTTCGGAGCGATCACGCAAGGGAGGTAAGGTTACTTTAACAACCGATAAGCGATAGTAAAGATCTTGCCTAAAACGGCCGGCTTCGACTTCTTTTTTCAGGTCGCGGTTGGTGGCGCAAATGACTCTGACATCTAATTTAACCACTTGAGTAGACCCCACTCGGCGAACTTCGCGTTGTTCGAGGGCGCGAAGTAACTTGGGCTGTAGCTCTTCGGTGAGTTCGCCAATTTCGTCTAAAAAAATTGTTCCACCATTGGCGGCCTCAAAACCACCTTTGTGTTGTTTGACCGCCCCGGTGAAAGAACCTTTTTCGTGGCCAAACAATTCTGATTCAATGAGGTTGGGGGCCACCGCAGAACAGTCGAATACAATAAATGGTTTGTCTTTGCGCGGGCTATTATTGTGAATGGCTCTGGCAACTAATTCTTTCCCCGTGCCGGTTTCGCCTTCAATGATAACCGTGGCCAAGCTGGGGGCGATACGTTCCAACACACTGAAGATTTGCCGCATCTTGAGGCTTTTGCCCATCATTTCACCATATTCAGTTTTGGTGCTGGGTTTGATTTTGATTTTTTCATCAAAGGATTGAAATTCAATTTTCGTATTGCCGATATGAATGACATCGCCTGGGCTTAAATAAACTTGTTTAATTCTAGAATTGTTCAGCACGGTTCCGTTGGTGCTGTCGAGGTCGGAAAGCATGAAGCCATCACCGGCTAAACTCACTTCTAAGTGATAGCGGCTGATGGCATTGTCGCTTAAGACGAAATCATTGTCTTCTTTTTTGCCAATTTTAAGACTTTTGCGATTTAAGTCTACTTTCTTGCCAAGGTCGGGGCCTTCAATGACTTTTAAAACACAACGCCTTAGCGAAACCACATCGCGAGCCTCCCCCAACTCGATCAATTGTGTTTTGCCGTCACTATCTAATAAATCATTCATGAATCATTCTTTCTGCAAATTGGCGAAAAAGGATAACGATTCTTCGCCCATGGTAAACGACTTTGACCATGATTTATACCCTTTCTTGCTCACGGTTATCGAATAAGAGCGGCCGTTTTTTAAACCATTAATCTTAACCGGTGTGCTTTTAACCCCTTTGCCATTCAAGCTCACCTCAGCCCCCGTGGGATTAGAGTCAACCCGAATGGCGCCTCCCGCTGCAGGTGCTTTCAGATCAAGGGTGCCGAGCGAGCGAGTGGTGCCAGGTCTTAAAGTAACAACTTGCCTTACCGTTGCGCCGTCTTTGGTTACCGTAACATTAGCGGTCCCAGGTTGTACTTTGAACTTACCTGGAGTTGTTCCGACCATGACCCCATTAACATAAACCGATGCCCCTTTGGGGTTTGAATTGAGCGCAAGGTAAGTTTCACCCGATGCATTAACTTGATTTCCATCCGGGATGGGTTTCTTTGTAGGGTGAGGTTTTGATGTAGGTTTTGGTGTGGGTCGAATCGCAATGGGGGTTGGCTTGGGGCTGGGCTTCACCGTAGGTTTAGGGGTGGGGGGCCTTGCTTCAACTTTGGGTAAGGTACCACTGACATTCACCGTTTGATTAGCTATAACGCTTACCGATCGTGTAACGTCGTTGTATCCATTCTTGGCCAATCGTAAAGTGTAAATGCCGCCTGCTTCTAAATCGCTTAAAGTGGTGGGGGTGGATTTGTTGATAGCTTTACCATTGAGATAAATAACCGCCCCCGTTGGATTGCTGGATATGGCAATTGAGCCATATTGAATCTCTACCAAAGTTTTACTAAATTCCACCGTGTCGATCGAGTAAATGGTGATTTTTTCTTCCACCGGTTTATACTTTTCTTTCTCCAATCGAAGGGTGTAAGAATCGTGAATGGGTATGTCAGCCACCGTAGCGGGTGTGACCAATTTAGTATCTTCTCCATTCACAAAAATTTTGGCGCCGGGTGGAGTGGTTTTGACGTCAATAGAGCCAACCGGGATAACTTCTAGCTGTGGATTCAGCGACACGGGGTCGGCGCTGGGTAGTGAAAAAACTTTTGACCAAGTTTTATAGCGTTTTTTCTTCAAGGTGATTTTATAGGGTTTAAGTAATTCTAACTTGGTGAGTTCGGTGGGGGTGATCAAATTGGTATCGGCATCATCTAAAAGAATCTCCGCACCCTGTGGGGTTGAATCGATGATTAAAACCCCTTTGGGTTCTGGTTTGGGGAAAAGCCATTCTTTGATTTCTTTGCCTTTCCATAAGCCCGTGGCCCCTAGTGCCAATAATAGTGTGGCCACAACGGTCGATTTAAACCACCGCCGTTTCGTAATGGGCACTCTTTTTTCACCCTTGTCTTTTCCGCGCTTCTCACCATGCTGAGCGGTAAGCGAAGGCTCGGTGCCTTCTCCTTTGATGGCCTCTTCATGAAAGGTGTTGGTATCGGCCTTAATCGATGCTTCTGAATCCACCACGGTTTTATCAAAGTGAACCAAATTTTCTTGATTGCTAGCCTCCATGATGATGGAGCGCGTGCGGGCATCGAGGGAGGCTTCTCCCTTTTTGAGGGCGCGGTCTTCCAGTTCATTCTTAAAGAGGGACCGAGCAAGGGTTGCAATTTTGCGCGGGGTAAAATCAGAGAAGGTAGTGTAAAGATATTTGGTTAAATCAACCTGAAAATCGCCGGCATATTGGTAGCGATCCCGTGGATAATAAGCCAAGGCCTTGGCCAAAACTTTTCGTAGCGTAACGGGGACACTATCGGGAAAAGAATTTTCATTAAGCCGTGAGGTGCGAATTTTTTTTAAAACTTCAAATTGCGTTTCACCGGTAAACAATTTCTGCCCGGTTAGTAGTTCATAGAAGACAAGGCCTGCTGAAAAGATATCGGTGCGGCGGTCAACAATCTTTCCCAAGGCCTGCTCAGGAGACATGTAGCTGATTTTGCCTTTGAGAATACCCGCCAAGGTATGGCTGATATTCATAGCCGCCTTAGCGATACCAAAATCCACAATCTTAACTTCACCTTCGTAGCTCACCAAAATATTTTGTGGGCTAACATCACGGTGCACGATCGACAGTGGATTGCCATCCGGATCTTTTTTGGTATGGGCATAGTCTAAGCCTTTGCAAACCTCGCTGATAATATAAACTGCTAATTCTTGTTCGATAGGCTGATTGAGTTCTTTGAGCCGGTTGATGATTTGGCGCAAGTTGACCCCATCGATGAATTCCATGGAGATAAAGTAGTCGTCGCCAACTTTTCCTAAATCATAAACTTGCACAACGTTGGTGTGAGAAAGAAGCACCGAAAGTTTGGCTTCATCCACCAACATGTTAATAAATTCTTTATCAACGCTCGTGTGGGGAAGGATGCGCTTAATAACCAGCAATTTTTCAAAACCATCCACGCCGTAAGTCTTGGCCTTGTAGATTTCGGCCATGCCCCCGGTGGCTAGCTTTTCAACAAGAAAATATTTTCCAAAAGGTTTAGGTTGAAACTTTTCCATAGTTGCTTAAGAAGCCAATACTCGAATTAAAAATCCTAAAAATAATATGATGGCTGAAAGTAAACTTCCGATGACCAAATTAAAAGGTGTTAGCCAACTTATTCCCATGATGCCTTGGTGAGCATGAGGGTTATCAGTAAGTGGGATTGTGCGTGCCATATTTTTAGGGCGAAATAGCCCCACTGTCATCAACGAAGAACCTTTAAAAATTTGGTCAATGGCAACGGGTTCGCCGGGTTTTTTGCCTAGATAGCCCATACCTTCTTCGCGCCCCACCGCAATTCTAACGCCTTTTTCAACACTGCCATCCGAAAAACAAATGTCGACTTCGAGCGTGGCAGAGGTGCCTTGTGTGCTAACACTTCTAAATACAAAGGCGTCCACCTGTTCTTTTTCCAAGTCATGGTTTTCATAATTCTTAGGGTTATTTTGAACCAGTTTAGTAAAATCAGAAAACTCCTCAAACTCGGCGCGATATTCCCGGCCCCGCTCTTGGTCATCCCTCTGGTTGCGATTGCGTTGTTCTTTGTCTTCATCAGACTTGTTGAGTGCATCGACTGCCCAATAATTTTCCTTCGGTATCTTTGGTATCTTATCAACCACTAAACAAACCTTTTCCTTATAAAAATCAATAAGTTATATTGATTTTGGAGCCCTGCCGAGTATTGTGAAACCGCACTTGAAATTCTAAGGGAAAATAGCAAAAAAACAAAGCAAAATCTTAGAGTTAAGAAATGTGGGGACTTTTGTCCTCTGGGGGGGCCTGCGATAAAAACCCCCTTGAGTCCCACTGTGTAACTGTATATAGCAGGCAATGAGGGAGGTAATTGATAATGAGTGCCAGGTCTAAAAATGTCATTGCGAGGAATGTCATCCCCGCGAAGGCGGGGACCCATGATAACAGAAGCAATCTTCTATTTTATCTCTGCTTTCTTCTTCTTTTCTTTGTTTCCTGCACCACCCCATCAACGCCATCCGACACCTTATCCATCGCCATCCCCAGCCAATGGAGCCAAGACCTAAACGCCCAAGCCACCCCCTGGCTAGCCGCCCAACTACGCGTTTACGAATTGCCCGCCCAAACCAAAGTCCACGATACCACCATGGAGGTCGATGAAGTAAACGGCACCGTAAAAGCCAAAAGCTTCAAACTCCCCGGCGGTAAAACCTACAAATTCATCATCGAGTTTCAATATCTAACCTCAGGCAATGCCATAGCCTTCGCCTACGCCGAAGTAGAACAAGCCATCGGCGATGGCAACGCCGAAACCGTAAGCTTCATCAGCTCAGACATTCGCTACGAAGTCGACAAACAAGATCCGAATATCAGTGCCTCCATTAGCCAAGGCATTTTGCCCGATTTAGACCCCGACAACGATGGGTGGAGCACGTACCAAGAATTGAAAGATAAAGTCAGCCCTATTAGCAAAGACAGCCAACCTATCAAACCCACCCTTAACATCAGCACCCAACAAGAAGGCACAGACCTGCTTATTACACTCGAAGGCGAAGACAATGCGCATGTAGAGTCATTAAAAGTCACAGACCCTATCTGTGGGATTAAACAAGAAAGCGAAACGCAAGGTGCCAACAACAATAAAGTCACCAAGAAAATCGTTTATCGCTTAGATTTATTGAGTGTCTCGGCCAAACTAAAAAACTTACGCAATATTAAAGCGATTGTCAGCGATGGAGTGAACAGTGACCAAGGAATGAACCAAGATGAAGGGTTTAAAATCGAGGCAATCAGCAGCAATCAATCGCGCCCAAGCTTTGCCTTTAGCGATCCTGAGCTCAATTCCGAGTTGGAAGGGTTTCAAACCTTGAAGGGGATAGCCTGTGCTAGAGATGAGGTGAAGGGGGTTAGTCTTCAACATAATGGAGATGCGCTTACGGGCCATACCACCGAACAAAATGAAAACCTTTTGGGAGAAATGGAAGTGACGTTTAGCCAAGTTGACACCGAAAAATTACCGGATGGAGTCGTGAATTTAGAAGTGGAAGTGACCGATGATAAAGATCGTACTGGGATAGGCAAGGGGCAATATCAGGTAACGAACAGCAGCCCCATTAAGGTCGCTTATCCCAAGGGGAGGAAATGGGTGTTTGGAAAAGAAGTTATAGAATTTAATATTGTGAATCAACCGCAAGTGAGCCTTATTTCAGTAAAAGGGCCTATAGGGGCATTGGCACCTGTTTCAAGTAACCCCGCTAGTGCGATTTATACCTTAGATGTAAGTAACGCCAACGAAGGGGATTCGATTACCGTCAATGTTACAACGAAATTATTGGATGGGACAAAAGGGCCTGCTCGCCCCATCACCTTCAAGGTGCGCAATCAGCCCAAGCTCAAGGTTTATAAGGCAGGGGAATTATGGAAGGGATGGAAGGGTAAAATAAGTTATGAGATTGAAAACGTAAGTGCCGAAACCATTAAGATCAACCAAAAAGTTTTACAACCCTTAAAAGGAGAAGCGGGTAATCCCCCGATTTGCGTAGAAGATAGCTTTATGGAGGGGATTATAACTTGCAAGGGAGAACTACCAATCATAGCAGATGAGCCACAGACCTATCTTTTAGAAGCAAGTCGTGCCAAGACATTCAACGATGACTGTGGTGGTGATCGATGTAAATCCAGCGAAGACATCACGCCACCCATACAAACCCTCAACTCCAATCCTCCAAAATACGGCGTGATTAGCAATTTTCCAGGTGAAACAAGGCCCAAGCATGAACTGGCGTTGCCTGAAAATAATAAGGAATACCGAATCAGAGCGATTGAATTAGATAACAACGGCCAAGAGACCGCAACAATACCGATTGATGAAAAGAAAACCGGTGGAGAAACCCTTGATTTAGACGATCTAGACCCACGCAAGGATTACAAATTCAAAGTCGAAGAGACCAGTGGCAGTCAAATTCTCAACACTTTAGAAAAAATCGTAACCACGGGTGATGCAGGTCTGGTGCTATGGTTGCGGTTCAACGAAGATCCAAAAGGCCCTCCCTGTGCCGAACAAGACGACCCAAGCAAGACCATCTGCGACTACAGCGGCAACAACAACCACGGCATTCCACAAGGCGCCCCCGAGTGGCTTGAGCCCCCACAATCGGGCATTCTAGATGGCGCGTTAAAATTTGATGGGGTGGATGATTATGTAGAAATTCCCAATTCAGCAAGTCTGAATCCCCCCTCTGTGAGCATACAAGCCAAAATAGAAATTTTGGGAATTGTCAATGGAGGGCACCAGGAAATTATCGATAAAAGAATGTCTGTTATTAATGGAGAATTGTCTGCTGGTTTTGGCTACGAATTAAGGGCAATGGGGGATGTTCCCCCATTAGATGCAGTAGTAATTATTGCTTCTGATGACCCCCAGAGTAGTATGGGTATGGTTAAAAATAGCATATTAGCTTTGAATACAAGCTATGTATTAACCGCGACATATGATGATGTAGCAAAAAAAATATGTCTTTATAGAAATGAAAAGCTGATGGATGTTTGTGATGATGCCCCTGGGACTAATCCTAGAACCATTCCTTCTTCCAGTTCTGCTTTTGTTAGTAAGCGTTCTTTTGGTCATCCTGCGCCACCGTGGTTTAACGGAAATATTGATGAGATTTCTTTATATAACCGCCCGCTCTTTGCCGAAGAAGTCAATGAACATTACCTTTCCAGTAGTGGCGACTAACCTTTTTAAGTCGTCAACTTATTACATAAAAACACTTGAGCCCATTTTCAAGTCGCCGAGGATTTCTAAAACTAAAGTTTAACATTGACATTTTGCTCTATATTGGTACAATAAAACCAATATTATGAAAGCCAAGGTGGTTTATTGGCATAAAGCTCGTTTGAAAAATCGGTACATTCTTGAAATGGAAATTCACAAGATAAGCCGATCTAGGAGGTACCCTAAAGGGATAAAATATGGCCTCATCTTAGTCGATCAAAGAAGTGGTAAGCGTGTTTTGATGGATAATCATTATTCCAAAGGTCCACATATCCACGTGAACAAAACCGAACTGCCCTATCATTTTATTAATGAAGATCAGTTAGTCCAAGATTTTAAAATTTTAGTCTTTGAACAAATGGGAGTTAAATTATGAGACATCTTATTATTTCTTTAAAAAATTCAGCGGAAATTTTAAATGATTTTAAAAAAGCCTTTCGTATGGCAAAGCGGGCCAAATTAAAATCTCCTCGTTACGAAATAAGTTTTGACAATAAAAAAGATTTTGACCGATTTATCCTTAACTTGCCTATTTTAAAATACGTGTTGTTATTTAAGCCAAAGTCGGTTTACGAATTGGCGAAAATAACCAAAATGGATGTATCGAATCTCAATAAAGTCATTTTGTTTTTTGAGGAAATTGGGGCAATTAAAGTCAAAACGACCAAAGTTTCTGGGCGTAATGTAAAAATGCCTATCGTTGAATATGACACGATTGAATTTAATTTAGCGGCATGATTTCTTCATCTTCATGTTAATGTTACTTCCCAAGATAGATAAATCCCCCTGTGGACATGAACATTTAAACTCCCCCCAAACTTTGAGTGGCCATTTGAGTCAAATAAACCAGTAGATTATCCACAAAGATGAGGATGAAAAGCAAAATAAGGGGTGAGAAGTCAAAGCCGGTTTTAAACCAGCCGCGGGGCAAACGCCGACGAATTTGCGATAAAAGGGGTTCGGTTAATTGGCGTAAAACTCGAACAATGGGGTTGTAGGGGTCGGGATTGACCCAACTAAGAAGCACAGTCGCAGCTAACACCAGGCTATAAATATTGATCAGCAAGTGTACGATTTGGGTCACGGATTGTAAAAGCATCACCAAAAAACTCATTTTTACTAAGGAGATCATAGTCTACTATACATATGACACAGGATCATGAGCCGAGACAAGGAAGATGAGCAAAAAATTCGGAGGCGTGGCCTAAGCCACGTTGATGAATTTTTTGTGAAATCTGACGCAGTCGTAGGCCATGAGCCGAAGTCAGATGTGTAGTAGACTATGATCTCCTTAGTAAGACTCCTCAGCAATTTCAATAGCTCGTTGATAAGCGGCCCGCAAGGTTTTGGCCAAAATTTTATCCAAGGCTGCGCTTTGTGCTAAAACTTTAAGCCCTGCTAATGTCGTGCCGCGTTTGCTGGCTACTTGTGCGATTAAGCTCGCAGGGTCAGGTTCGCGTTGCAACATATGAGCCGCGCCTAATAAAGTTTGAACGACAAGTTTTTGTCCCATGGTCTTGCTGAGGCCAATTTTTTGAGCACCTTTCATCATGGCCATGGCAAAACGATAAACAAAGGCTGGCCCGCTGCCTGATAAAGCCGTCACCCCGTTCAGCTGGCCTTCCCGTTGCACCGTGTAAACTTCGCCAACACTTTTAAAAATTTTTAATACCGTGGTTTGAGAAGCAATTGAAACCCCTGCAGGGAAATAAATCCCTGTCATGCCATAACCAATCATAGCCGGCGTGTTGGGCATCACCCGCACCCAATGCGCTTGGGGCACAAGTTTTTTAAGTTTAGCCAGAGTTACCCCAGCCGCAATCGAGATCATCAAGGTGTTGGGTTGAATAACCTCGCGACAACTCTCCAACGCCGTTTGAATGTCATAGGGCTTCACCGCTAAGATCAAAACATTGCAATGACGGGCCAGCTCAGCATTAGAAGTTGCCCACTGCACTTTACGATTAGGCTTAGCGTAAGGGTCATGGGCCCATAAGTTTTTGTTGGGCAGTAGCCCTTGTTCTAACACACGGTTGGCAATGGCTTGAGCCATTTTGCCAAAACCAATAAATCCGATTTTAGTTTTCTTTTTCACGCGCGTGCTCCAAACAATGCAGTCCCCAACCGAACCCACGTGGCACCTTCTTCAATCGCTATTTCAAAATCATGGCTCATGCCCATGGAGAGTTCAGACAAAGGAGTAGGGAAATCATTATGCTGATTGGCCTCATCAAGCAAACATTTTAATTGGCGAAAGAGGGCGCGGTTTTTTTCAGGATCTTCTGCCAACGGTGGGATGAGCATGAAGCCTTGTATTTGCACATGCTCTAGCCTGGCTAAAGAGCCCTTTTCTTGTTGGTAGGTTTTTAGAGCGTAACCCCACTTTTGAACTTCTCCACCCAAATTTAATTGCAGCAATACGGGTTGGCAAATGCGCAATGTTTCAGCTTGGCGATCAATGGTGCGGGCCAATGCCAGCGAATCAACAGAATGAATTAGTTTGCAATGCCCCACGACTTTTTTAACTTTGTTAGACTGAAGATGCCCAATTAAATGCCAATTTAAGGAAAGATCTTTAAGTTCATTTTGTTTTTCAACCCATTCTTGCACATAATTTTCTCCAAAATCTCGGCAACCCAAAGCATAAACTTGGCGAATGGCTTCGCTACTTTGCGATTTGCTAACGGCGAGCAACTTTACCAACCCAAAATTTCTTTGAGCGCGTTCACAAGCTTGTAAAATTTTGCTTTGAATCAGGTCCCATGGGTAGGTAAAAGAATTCATAGATAAATTCTTATCATTCAGATATAAAAAAATGCAATTATGAATCATTTCATACATGGATCCCGGGTCAAGCCCGGGATGACGCAGTGCCGTCCTGCTGGGTTCAGAATGACATTAATAGGGGCTCTTTTAATCATTTTTCTTTTTAATACTGCTTGTTTCTTTGGCGGTGGCAAACACAGTGGCAAGGTCAAAGGCTATTCGCATGGCGTTGTGATCACCCAAGTGGGTCGTTATAAAGTAGGGCCCTTGGGCAAGGCTTGGGTGCGCAAACATTATATTGGTGGTGCGATTACTTTTTACAATCGTGAAACCCAATCCTCAATTTCTACCCAATCTTATTGCGATCAAGCCACCACCGATATTGGCCTAGAATTTCTCATTAAAGATTTTTTTTACGGCCTCACTAACCTTAAAACCCTTTATCGCCACGAATTTATTTTAGATGGTCGCGAGGCTTTACGCCTGCGTTATTCCGGTAAACTCGATGGCTTGCCGGCACTGGTCGATGCGGTTTCTGTTAAAAAAAATCAATGCCTCATCGATTTTTATTTGGTTTCCTCCCCCGAAGCTTATTCGCAGAACGTTGCTAGTTTCGAAGATTTTTTTAAAGGTTTCACCTTACTCGAGAAACGGGAATGAATCTTAAACCTCAATTGCTTCAAATCAGTTTAATTCTGGGCCGTGGCATCACTCATTTGCTCAATACGATCGGAGGGCTTTCTCAGCTCGTTGGGGAAATTTTTGCCGTTTTATTTAAACGTTCTATGGAATTTGGTGCGGTGCTTCGGCAGTTTGAATTTGTAGGAGTGCGCAGCTTTGGGTTGGTTGGAATTATCTCGGTGTTTACCGGCATGGTGCTTTCGTTGCAATTTATTGTGGGGTTATCCCGGTTTGGTTTAGAAATTTACACCGGTCAAATTGTAGGCGTGAGCATTACGCGCGAATTAGGGCCCGTGCTAACCGCCCTCATGATTGCTGCCCGTGCCGGCGCTGGTATTACAGCAGAACTAGGTTCCATGGCCATTACCGAGCAAATCCTAGCCATCGAGGCCATGGGTGCCGACCCTATTCAAAAATTGGTTATCCCGCGGGTGATTGCCACCACGTTGTGCACTCCGCTCTTAACCGTGATGGGCGATTTTCTGGGTATTTTAGGCGGCATGGTGGTTTCATCGGTAGAAACAGGTACCGGGTCTCAATTTTTCTTGAATCAAATCACCCAAGCCGTCGAGTTGTATGACTTTGGTAGTGGGGTAGGCAAGTCGTTCTTTTTTGGTTTTTTTATTGGGGTGATTGCTTGTTACCAAGGGATGAATACACGTGGCGGAGGGGCGGGCGTGGGGATTTCTACCACTCAATCCGTTGTCGTTGCAGCCATTACGATCTTTGTCTCTGACTTTTTCTTAACTAAATTATTCTTACTCTTTTAGGTTGTTGCATGGGCGTGCTGATTTCATTTCAAAACGTTGATAAAGCCTTTGGCTCAAACTTGGTATACCAGGGGCTCAACTTAGAGATTCAGCAAGGTGAAACGATAACCGTGTTAGGTGGGTCGGGCACGGGCAAAAGTGTGCTCTTAAAAATGTTATTAGGTTTATTACCCCCTGATCGTGGAAATATTTTTTTTAACAATCTTAATATTACTCAGTGCAAAAAAAAACAACTCATTGAAATTCGTCGGCGGATGGGCATGCTCTTTCAAGGGGCAGCCCTTTTTGATTCGCTCAATGTTTTTGAAAATATTGCCTATCCTTTACGCGAGCATTTTGATTACTCGGAAGAAAAAATTCGTTCGATTGTGCAAGAAAAACTAGAAATGGTAGGGTTGCCCGGTTCTGAAAAAATAATGCCGGCCGATTTATCGGGAGGGATGAAAAAACGGGTGGGGTTGGCCCGGGCCATTGCCACCGATCCTCAAGTGATTCTTTATGACGAACCCACCACGGGCCTAGATCCTGCAAATATAGGTCGGATCGATCAACTCATTTTACGCATGCAAGAAAAATTAAAAGTTACGAGCATTGTCGTAACCCATGATTTGCCCAGTGCGTTTCGGATTTCTAATCGTTTAGCTTTAGTGTATAACCGAAAAATTGAATTCGTGGGCGCGGTAGAAGAATTTAAAAATTCTAAAAATAAAGCGGTTACCGATTTTTGTGTTTAATTAGTAACGGGAGCAACGTCATATGGAAGAACGCCTTTCTGACCAAATCAAAGTAGGGGTTTTTGTTTTAGTGGGATTGCTTGTTACGGCGAGTATCATTTTTATGTTGGGGCGGGAAAAGAAACTTTTTTCTTCCCATTATAAATTAGTAACCTACTTCAATGACATTAGCGGGCTGAGAGTGGGTGCCCCCATACATTTGGCGGGTATTACTGTAGGTTTTGTTGATGCCATTACCTTTACCAAAGACCCTGCCAATAAAGATGTTAAAATTATTTTACGCATCAGCGCAGAATACAAAGACCGCATCCGTGAAGACAGCGAGGCCTCTATTGTGACACAAGGTTTATTGGGAGACAAAGCGGTTTTTGTTAGTGTGGGTACGCCCGATCAAAAGGTGCTCAAAGATGGCGAAGTTTTAAAAGGTGGAAATGTGCCTAGCTTTACCGAATATTTTGATAAGGCCGGCGAGCTATTAGATAACATCAATAAAGTTTCTGTAAATCTCAATAAAATGTTGGAGGGGGAAGAGGGCGAAAAAACCAAAAAGAGTTTTGCGGGTATTATGCGAAGTGTCGACAATATTTTAGCCAAAGTAGATAAAGGCGATGGTCTCTTGCACGCCCTGATTTACGACCCCGAAGGCAAAGCCGTGGTTCATAATTTAGCGGTGCTAACCGGGAGTTGGGCCGGGCAAAGTGGGTCCACCAATTTGGCGCGCATCTTTGCGAATTTAAAAGATGCGAGTTATGATTTAAAAACCATCTTAGATCGCTTAGAAAAAGGTGATGGAACCTTGGGTGGCCTGATTAAAGATCCAACCGTTTATTACGAATTGCGCACCCTCTTAGGCAAGGCCAACCGCAATAAAATCGTTCGCGCTGTCATTCGCGGCACACTGGCTACTCAAGACCAGCAGATTAATGAATAGACCTCTGTCATTCTGAACCCAGCAGGGTGAAGAATCTTCCATTTCATCTGCAAATCGAGTCACGTCTTTTCGAGGTAGGGAGAGGCCAATGAAGAGCCCGCGCCCGGTCGGCCTAGTCGGTCCAAAAAATCCTTTATTTTTTTTGAATTAGAGTATTCCTCCGTCATCCTCTAATTCAAAAAAATAATAGGATTTTTTGAACCTCCTACGGCCGCCCTTCTGCGCTAAAAGGCTCTTCATTGGCCTCTCCCTACCTCGAAAAGACTTCGCACAAATACAAATGATCGTTTTTAGGGCAGGTGCTTAGCAAATGGGCACTCCTTTCCCCACCCCCATCGAAACGGCTTTGACTTAAAATTGTAAACTATTGAATTTAATAGTAATTTTATTATTAAACTCCTTTAGGCTCTGGCATGACACTTGCAAAACCCTTACAGGCATGAAGAAGTTAGGCCTCTATCTTTTCAGTTTGTTCTTTTGGATAAGCCCCAATTTTAGTTGGGCCTTATCGAATCCCATAGCCATCCAGCATAAATCCCGTATGCTTTGGAACCAAACCATCGATTATCAATTACAAATCGTTGTCGATGCTTCTTTGGCTTATGATGGTGAGAGTACTTTGAGTCACCAACAAGATAAGATTCAATACCATGTTATGCTTAACACAGCCTTTTTAGAAAAAGAGGCCGAAGAGTTATTTGCTCGATTTGCAAAAATAAATTCGATTGCCTCCGAGCAGCTGCTACCGGCTCCTCAAGATTTATTAGAACTAGAACAGGCTCTTTTGGAAAAAAGAGTTTCACTTAGTCACCGGCAAAACCAGGTTTTAAGGCATTTGCAGGAGTCTTTTGAATTTTTGGCCTGGTATAAAACCTATCAACAAAGTTGGAAGGGCGCTTCGATTTCCGAGCAGGCCCGGGCAAAATTTACCCAAGCGTTTTTAGCCAGCCGAATTCACAGCATTGAGGCGCACGAATTAGGCCACTTAATTGATTTAAAGCAACGCCCCATCGTTCAAGATTTTAAAAAATTTAGCGAATTGAATGCTTATTACACAGAACTTTTTTACGGTGGTAATCCTTATGATACCTTGGCTCAAGCCCTAGCGGGGGTTCGTGACGAAATGCGTCAAAAAAAGAGCGTCGATTTTAGTCATGAGAAGGTACTGGTGTTGCTGCAATGGGTTGCCAATATGGATCCGCACATGATGAATGCCCAAGACCCCCTAAAAAAGTGTTGTTTGGTCAAACTCTTGAATTATAAAGCCTCAAATCTTGCTCAATTGGGCAAGGCCCTTTATGAAAGGGGCTAATCTAAACATGACGAGAATCATCCCTTTGGCCCTTGTTTTCCAACCGTAGAAAGATTATCTTATAACCATGAAGATCCGTCGTGTTGCTAACCAGGGAGTGAAGCTAGTAGGTTTAGCAGCGGTCTTTTTCTTGACCGCCGGGTTTTCGAATTATTGTCTTTCAGACACCCGCCATTGTTCACAGGCTTACAGTAATACTGTGAGTGAACAGCAACAAACCCAGGTCAGGGCCTGTTGTTGCACCTCGGTTAAACCCATTCCTGCTGCCCCCGTCTCGAGTCAAGAGGCTAAGTTAACTTCTGATGGGTATCTTTCTCTACATGCTGTTCCGGTTGAATTAGCGGCTAGCTCTGTCGTTCGTGAGTTTGGTGATGTGTCAGTGGTTCGTGGTACATTTCATTCCCCGCCACTTTTTTTACTCAAAGTAAGCTTTCTTTGTTGAGCCCCTTCCTCCCATTTTAAGTTTTACGTTAAGTAACGTGTCTTTGTAATTTAATTTTTATAAAAAACTAGGAGTCTTTATGAAACGCTTATCAACATTCATTGTAACTTTCGCAGTGGCAACCAGCCTGGTGGCATCAGCTGCCTTGGCGCGCCCCTATCAAAACAAATATCAAATTATGCGTATTGAGCAGCAAACATCGTCAGAAAAGCAATCGCTCAAACATGTGGGGAAATACCAACGAGAAAATCCCCAAGAGGTGGCCAAGCCTACTCATAAGGCCAAAAAACCCTCTTTCAATAAATATGAACGATCGAACTGGACTCGCTAACCTTCATTAGCGAAGTATACCGCTTAGTTCAAAGAAACGCCCCCCTTTGGGGGCGTTTTGTTTTTTAAAAAGTCTTTTTTTCTCATTTCTAATATGTCATAATGATATTAAGTAATTGCAGCACTGTGTCATTCTCGCCCTATGGGAAACTTTGAAAATCTAATTGGATTGAGAGCGCGTTGCGACAAGAGAATTTTTGAGTAGTTCTGCCAATTGTGGGAGGTGGTTCATGGTTCAGTCGAATCTAATGTCCTATCTTAAGGAGAAGCAAGATCTCCGTGCCTTTCAAGATTTGAATTGGGAAGGCAGTTTTGCCGATTATCTTGATCTCGTCATTCAAAACCCGAAAGTGGGGCGCACGGCCTTTCAGCGGGTTTACGACATGATTATATCTCATGGTACTGAGGAGTACGCAGAGTATAAAAAGAAAATTGTGCGTTATAAATTTTTTAGCGACCCTTTCGATAAAGGCAAAGACGCGGTTTATGGCATTGATCTTCATTTAATGAAGTTGGTGCATTTGTTCAAGTCTGCGGCCAAGCGCTATGGCACTGAAAAGCGGATTTTTCTTTTACATGGGCCGGTGGGTTCGGCCAAGAGCACGATCACTCGTTTGTTGAAAAAAGGCATTGAAGCCTATTCCAAAACTCCAGAGGGTCCGCTTTATACTTTTGAATGGCGGCGTAATGGCAACGAAGACTTGCGTTATTTATTTGGCAACAGCGAGGTGATCCCTTCTCCCATGCACGAAGAACCACTGCGTTTAATTCCCCCCCATTTGCGTAAAGAAATCGAAGATAAAATCACTGCCTCAGGGCTTTGTGAACATCGCATTTTAATCGAGGGAGATCTGTCTCCACCTTGCCGGTATATTTTTAAAGAACTCATGCATTATTATAAAGGCGATTGGGCCAAGATGGTTGAAAATCACGTGCGGGTGAAACGACTCATTCTTTCCGAAAAAGATCGAGTGGGCATTGGCACCTTTCAACCCAAAGACGAAAAAAACCAAGATTCGACTGAATTAACGGGTGATATTAATTATCGCAAAATTGCGGAATACGGCAGTGAATCCGACCCGCGGGCCTTTAATTTTGATGGCGAATTTAATATTGCCAATCGTGGGATTATTGAATTTGTCGAAATTCTCAAACTCGATGTGGCCTTTCTTTATGATCTTTTGGGGGCCAGCCAAGAACATGTGGTAAAACCCAAAAAATTTGCCCAAACCGATATCGATGAAGTCATCATTGGTCACACCAATGAGCCGGAATATCGCAAATTACAGAACAATGAATTTATGGAGGCCTTACGCGACCGAACGGTAAAGGTTGATATTCCCTACGTTACCCGGGTGAGCGACGAAATCAAAGTATATGAAAAAGATTTTGGCCCGCATCGCATTGAAGGCATTCACATTGCACCGCATACTCTGCAAGTGGCTAGTATGTGGGCGGTGCTGACCCGTTTAGAAGAACCCAAAAATGCCAATCTTACCTTGTTGCAAAAATTGAAATTATACGATGGCAAGAATTTGGCCGGGTTTACCGAAGATAATATCAAAGAGTTACGTAAAGAGGCACAACGCGAGGGTCTCGATGGTATTTCGCCTCGTTACATTCAAGATAAACTTTCCAATTCTTTAGTGAAGGAAGAAAACGAAGGTTATATTAACCCCTTTATGGTGCTTAACGAATTAGAAAGTGGTTTGCGTCATCATTCGCTCATCAAAAATCAAGAACAAAGGAAACGCTACATCGAGCTCCTCTCGGTGGTTAAAGATGAATATGAGGATATTGTGAAGAACGAAGTGCAGCGGGCCATTTGCGCCGATGAAGAGGCCATTAGCCGCTTGTGTGGCAATTACATTGATAATGTAAAGGCCTACACGCAAAAAGAAAAGGTGCGCAATAAATATACGGGGCAATATGAAGAACCCGATGAGCGGTTGATGCGCTCGATTGAAGAAAAGATCGACATTGCAGAGTCGCGTAAAGATGACTTTCGTCGAGAGATCATGAACTATATTGGTGCGCTGGCCATTGATGGCAAAACCTTTGATTACCGCAAAAATGAGCGTTTGCATAAAGCCTTGGAATTGAAATTGTTTGAAGATCAAAAAGATTCCATTAAGCTCACCAGTTTAGTGACCAATGTTGTTGATAAAGATACGCAAGAAAAGATCGACGTGGTCAAATCGCGCTTGATCAAAAATTATGGTTACAACGAAAAATCGGCAACCGACGTGTTGAACTATGTGGCAAGCATTTTTGCGAGAGGAGATATTGAGAAGAGGAAGTAAAGGGGTTTATGGCACTGAAGATCGAACAAGATTACGGCCGCTATAAAGAAATCGTTCGGGGCAAACTACGCAAAGAATTGCGCAAATATATTTCTAATGGCGAGTTGATCGGCCGCATTGGCAAAAAGTATGTTAGCATTCCCATTCCCACCATTGATCTTCCCCATTTTGCTTATGGCCCCAATCAATCGGGGGTAGGCCAAGGCGATGGCAAAGAAGGTGAAGCCTTGGGTGATGGCGACGAAAGTGGTGGCGACAAGGCCGGCAATTCTCCGGGTTTTCATATCGAAGAGGTCGAAGTTAGTCTTGAAGAGCTGGCTCAACTGTTGGGCGAAGAATTAGAGCTCCCCAAAATCGAACCCAAGGGATCCGCGAATCTCTTGGCAAGTTCGAACCGCTATTCTTCGATGCGTCGATCCGGTCCCAATTCATTGTTACATTTTAAACGCACCTATAAAGAGGCCCTTAAACGGCAGATCATCAGTGGTGCTTACGACCCCGATAATCCCATTATTGTGCCGGTGAAAGAAGATAAACGGTTTCGGTCTTTTAAACCCAATGAACTGCCGCAACGCAAGGCGGTTGTTATATATATGATGGATGTTTCAGGGTCGATGGGCAGTGAACAAAAAGAGATTGTGCGTACCGAGGCCTTTTGGATCGACACCTGGCTAAAACATAATTACCACGGCATTGAAACCCGCTATATCATTCATGATGCGGTAGCGCGGGAGGTTGATTACGATACCTTTTTTCGTACCCGAGAATCGGGGGGTACGATTATTTCGAGTGCCTATAAATTATGCCTGCAATTGATCAATGAAAAATATGACCCGATGGAATGGAATATTTATCCCTTTCATTTTTCTGATGGAGACAATTGGAGCAGTGAAGATACCAACGAATGTATGAATTTGTTAGAATCCGATATTTTCCCCTATTGTAATATGTTTTGTTATGGCCAGGTTGAAAGCGAATATGGCAGTGGCCAGTTTATCAAAGATCTGAATGAGCGTTTTGGCAGCGAACATGAGAAAATGATTACTTCTAAAATTGACAACAAAGAGATGATCTTAACTTCAATCAAAGAATTTTTAGGGAAGGGCAAGTAAATGGGTTTTCACGATACCCAACTTAACTCAGAATTAGAAGCCATTCGGCAAGAAATCGAAAATCATGCTAAGGGCTATGGCCTCGATTTTTTCCCGGTGATTTTCGAGATGCTTGATTGGAAAGAAATGAACATGCTGGCGGCCTATGGCGGCTTTCCCAATCGTTACCCGCATTGGCGGTTTGGCATGGAGTTTGAGCGGCTTTCGAAATCTTATTCTTATGGGCTTTCTAAGATTTATGAAATGGTGATTAACAACGACCCTTCTTATGCTTATTTGTTAAACTGCAACCGTACCGTCGATCAAAAAATGGTGATGGCTCACGTTTATGGCCACGTCGACTTTTTTAAAAATAATGCCTATTTTGCCCATACCAGTCGCAAGATGATGGATGAGATGGCTAATCATAAGGCCCGTGTTAAACGCCATATCAATAAATATGGTTATGAAACTGTCGAAAAATTTTTAGATATCTGCCTGTCTTTAGAAAATTTAGTGGATCACCACGGTTCTTTTATCAAACGAGTTTCGGATAAACGTGAAGTGGTTAATGGTGAAGACGAAGAAGAGATGCAAGTTCAGAAGCTAAAAAGCAAACCCTACATGGATCGCTATATCAATCCCAAAAAGTTTTTAGACGATCAACAAAAAAAACTAGACGATGAAAAGAAAAAGAAAAAGAATTTTCCTGAATCACCGGTGCAAGATGTGTTGGGGTTTTTGCTGGAAAATGCCCCCTTAGAAAATTGGGAAAGGGATCTGCTCGATATTGTGATGGATGAGGCCTATTATTTTCTGCCGCAAGGGCAAACTAAAATCATGAATGAGGGGTGGGCTAGCTTTTGGCATTCTAAGATCATGACCCAAAAGGCCATGGAAGCCACCGAAATCATCGATTTTGCCGATCACCATGCCGGGACCATGGCCCAGCAAGCCGGTCGTCTTAACCCCTACAAGTTGGGTATTGAATTGTTTCGCGACATTGAAGACCGGTGGAACCGTGGCAAGTTTGGTAAAGAATATGAAGAATGCGACGATTATCTGGTTAAAAAGAATTGGAATCGCCCCACAAATCAAGGCTTGGAAAAGACCTTTGAAGTGAGGCGAGTGCATGACGATGTTACGTTTATCGACACCTTTTTGACTGAAGAATTTTGCCGTGAACAAAAATTCTTTGCCTACATGTTTGAAAAAAACACCGGCCGTTTTGTGATCACCAGTCGTGAGTTTAACGCCATCAAACAACAGTTGTTGGCCTCACTCACCAATTGGGGCCAACCTTTTATTTATGTTACCGATGCCAACTTTGGCAATCGAGGTGAATTGTATTTAACGCATCGGCATGAAGGGATGGACCTTAAAATGGATTGGGCAGAGTCGACCTTGAAAAATTTATTTCTCATTTGGCGGCGGCCGGTTTCGATTGAGACGTTGCTCGATGGGAAGCTCAAGGTTCTGCATTTCGATGGGCAACAATGTAAATTGTCAGACTTTACCACCCAGCTTTAATGTCATTACGTTACGAACAATGTCATTGCGAGCGAGCCCCATTGGCGAGCGTGGCAATCTTCCATTTCATTCTTCAATTCATCTGTAAATTGGGTCACGTCTTTTCGAGGTAGGGAGAGGCCAATGGAGAGCCCGCGCCCGGTCGGCCTAGTCGGTCCTCTGTCATTGCGAGGAGACCCTTCGCCAAGCCTCAGGGCAGGCTCCGCAATCCCCTCGGTTTAACCGGTGAGATTGCCACGCCCGTTGGGCTCGCAATGACAGAGGTCCTCATTGGCCGACCGGGTGCGGGCTTGGCCTCTCCCTACCTCGAAAAGACTTCTCACAAATATTTCCTTTATAAATTTCATACCTTCTGTTAAACCTGGCGCTGTGCGTTGGCCAATGCGGGGAGAACATTTAAGAAAGATAGTCTTTTTCTTATGGCTGGCTGTTGTCGCTAGTCTTTATCTTTATCAAGAAAAACCTACTGGTCTTTTAGCAGGCAAGGTTGTTGATGCTCAAGGCAATCCCATTGCTGGGGCCCTCATCACCCTTCAGCATTATCCTCGACAGTTCAAAACGCGCACCACCCAAGATGGTCATTTTAAATTTGCAGTCCCCGTAGGGCAATATTCTAGCCTTTATGTCAAACAAAAGGGCTATCAACAGCATTACGAATACAAAGCTTTTAGGGTAGTAGAAGGGCAAATCATTGGTGACTTAAAGTTTTCTTTGGAAAAATTAGCGCCCAGCCTTTCGCTTTATTTGGCCAACAATATTCGTACCCCTCGGCAAAAAGTGTCGATGGATCTCTCGGGTGCCTATGTGGGCAAGGTTTATTTTAGCCTTTATCAAATAGAGGTAGGGGAATTTTTAGCAAAATCTCAAACTTCTTTGAGTGAATTAGAATCGCTTCCATTAAAAGTTGATACACCGGGGGCTCATAAGATCAAAGATTGGGAATACGAAATTGCCAAGGCCGATCAACCCGAATTTTCAAATAAAATTTGGCCCGAGATTCCAGAAAAGGGTCTTTTCATTCTGCGAGCCGAGGCTGATTCTTTAGATCGCACCAAGGTGTTATCGGCGCAAAGTTTGGTTAATCGCACCGAGCTAGGGGCGGTGCTGAAACGCGATGATCAGCAAATGTTGGTTTATGTTTCCCATTTTCAGAGCAAACAGCCGGTAGCTGGGGCAGAAGTTTTGTTGGTGCAAAATAATCATGAGCTAAAGAAATTTTCTACCGATGCCCAAGGGTTATCTAAAATTCCCCTTAACCAATTAGCTTCAGAATTAGTTGAAGGCAGCCTTCCGGTTGTCATTCATCACGGTGACTATTGGGCGTTTCAATATGTAGGCGCGCCGGGTGGTTATTACGATGAAGGTGAGGAAGAAGAACCGTTAGTTATTGATGGCAAGACCTATCAGCCTGAGGTTTTTCTTTACACCGAACGCCCCGTTTATCGCCCTGCCCAAACCGTTTATTTTAAGGGGATTGCCCGCTATCGAGGTATGGAAGGCACTTTCCGGGTTCCCGACCCAAGTGATACCATCGAGGTAACGGTTGCTGATCTTAACGGCGATCCCTTACTCGAAGAAACCTTTCATATAAACGAGTTGGGGAGTTTTTCGGGCCAAATTACCTTAGAAGAAGAACCTCCCTTGGGTTTTTACACGGTGAGTGCTGAATACAAAGGTAAAGAATTCAGGGAAGGATTTGAAGTGCAAGAATATCGTAAACCTGAATTTAAAGTTGAGGTGGTTCCCCAGCAAACCGATTATTTTGGGGGCGACAAAGTTCGTTTGCAGATTAATAGCACCTATTATTTCGGGGCCGCAGCCCTTAGCACCCTTCAATATTCGGTTTTCTTAAATGATTATAGTAGCCAATGGGAAGATGGGGGTGGTGATGGATATGGGGAGGTGGTGGCAGAAGGTGAGATCGAGACCGATGCCAAGGGTCAAGCCACGGTAGAATTTACGGCTAAAAAAGCCCCCTTTCATAAACAATATTCTGTGTCGGTGACCGCTACCGATTCTACCAATCGTCAGGTTGATACGTCGTTTGATTTTTCGGTTTGGGCCGCTGACCTTAAAATTAAGGGGCAACCTAAGTCTTATGTTTATTATGTCGACCAACCCATTGATTTAGAATTGATGGTTTCTGATTTGAAAGACAAACCGCTGGCTAAACTTCTCAATGTGGTTGTGGAAAGAGAGAGTTACAATGCCGAAGCGGGTACCTATGGTCACGTCTCCAAGGCAAAATTTCAAGTGCAGACCAATGGTGAAGGTAAGGCCACGCATCCCTTTACAGTAAGTCAGGCGGGTTATTATCGCTTGAATATTCAGGGCGAAGATGACCAGGGCCGTAAACTCATACAGTTTGCTTACGTGTGGGTGACAGGTAAGGGCAAAGAAGAACCCGAGCCTTTCCAATTAGAAAAAGCCATTTCGATCACCTGTGATAAAGAAAAATATCAACCCACCGATAAAGCCTTGTGTGTATTGGTAAGCCCCATTGCCAATCTGCCGGTGCTAGTTACTTTAGAAGGGGGCAAGCTGCATCGTGCCTGGGTTGAACGCATCGATGGTTATTCGAAAACTTTAGAAATCCCTCTGTCGCGGGATTATCTTCCTAATGTTGCCGTGTTGGTTACAGCCATTGGCGACAAGGCCCTTTATGAAGATCGAACCGAGTTGAGTATCAACCCCGATGAAAAATTGCTGAAGGTCGATATTCATTCCGACAAGTTAGAATATAAGCCAGGCGAAGCGGTGGCCTACGAAGTGCGGTTGACCGATCTACAGGGTAAACCGGTGGTGGGCGAAGTTTCTTTGGGGGTGGTGGATGAATCGATTTACGCCCTGCGCTCCGATTCGACCGACATCATCCAACATTTTTATGGCAATCGGTATAACCGTGTGGTGACCACCCATACTTTCTCAGGTTATTTAGAAGCAGGGCTCGATAAATTCGACGCTGACAAGGCGAGAAAAAATTTCCAAGACACAGCCTTTTGGGTTCCAACCGTTAAGACAGATGTAGACGGCAAAGCTCAGGTGAGTGTTAACCTGCCCGACAATCTTACCACCTGGCGCGCCACCGTTATAGCCCACGATACCAACACTTTGGTGGGGCAAAACACCCAGAAAATTTTGGCCAAAAAACCCATTATTGTCAGGCTTGCCACACCGCGTTTTTATATCGAGGGCGATCAGGGTTGGGTGCGAGCGGTGATTCACAATTACACCGACACAGCTCAAGAATTGCGACTGGCCTATGATTTAAAAGGCATGGAGTGGGTGAACCCTGGCCAACGCAAGGAACAAATTACCATTCCTCCACAAGGCCAAGTCGATATGGATTTGCAAGTGTTGGCCAAACAGGTTGGCGAAGCAAGCCTAGGGGTTCAAGCTAAAAATGCAGCCCTCGAAGATGCCGTATTGCTCAAAGTGCCAGTTTTGCCCTATGGCATTCCCGAGCATCAATATTTTCATTTGAAGGTGCCAGGTGCTGGTGAAGCGGATATTACGGGTGAGGCCATAGGTCAGGCGAGTGTAAAATTTAATGTGCCCCGTGCGACCGATCCTAACAAAGGTAGCCTAAGCTTAACCTTAGATGGCCATTACATCGTTTCAATGTTGGGTGGCATTAGTTACTTAATCGATTACCCCTATGGTTGTGTTGAACAAACCATGAGCCGCCTTTTGCCTAGTATTTACGCTTCGTCAATCGATAGTAAATTTAACCTATTAGACGATAAACTTAAATTAAAACTTGAAAAAGTTATTAAGAAGGGTTTGCGCCGCATTTACACCTTCCAACATTATGACGGCGGCTGGGGCTGGTGGAAAAATGACCCCAACGATCCCTACATGACGGCCTATGCCCTCTATGGTTTATTAAAGGCCAAGAAGGCGGGTTATGAAATTAAGCCTGAGGTGTTAACCCGTGGGCGAGAGGCTTTGAAAAAATTGTGGTCTGCCGATTACCAAGCGCAATATGGTACGCGCAGTCGTTTTGCGAGCGATCGACTTTATATGCATTATGTGTTGCGCTTAGCCGGCGAAAAAATGCCACTGCTTTCGCAAGATTATGCCAAGTCACCCAATTTTATCAGTAAAATTTATGCGGCTCATGTTTACCAATTAGAGGCCCGTAAAAAATTAAGCCAGGAAAGTATTGCCAATGCGGCTCATCAACTTATTTGTAAACAAGGCGAGTGTTCTTATTATTATGAATACACCCGGGCTGGAAAAATTCATCGTTATTATTCCTTCCGAGAAATGGCCTTATTGCTTATGGCCATGGTGAATACGAATTATCCTGATAAAACGATTAAAGATAGTCTGGTGCAATTTTTGTTGTCGCATCGCGAAGGTAATTATTGGCGCTCAACATTAGATACCGCACACATGGTTTATGCCTTGTATACCTTGGCGCAAAGTGAATTGCCCCCTCAGCCGCGGTTGATGGCCACGCTTAGTCTTAACGATAAAGAATTATTAAAGCTCGATAACCCTGGTGTTCATTTACAAAAGAAATTTGAAAAAATTGCCTTACAAGTTCCGGCTAATCAGTTGAAGGTTGCAAATAAGAATCCGCAACCGCTTTATATTAGTGGCGATATAAAATATTTTGTTAAAGGCGGTGGTTTGGCAGCCAGTGACCAAGGCATCAACCTGGTTCGAAATTATTTTCGCTATGATAATGACAAACAAACCTGGGTTTTATTGGCCAGTGGCGATAAGGTGCACGTGGGCGATCATATTGCAGTGGATATCACTTTTTTCATGAATCAAGATGGCCACAAATTAATCTTAGAAGATCCACTGCCGGCGGGTTTCGAAGTCGTGACCGATTCAGATTTATTAGGCAATTATGGTTGGTATTCTGACATGATGGTACGCGATGAAAAAATCGCCCTGTTTATTTATTACTATGATTACGATGCCAAAGCGCCACAAAAAACGGTGCGTTATATTCTTCGCCCCGAGCGTGCAGGTGAGTACCATATCCTCCCCACCCAGGGGCAAGCTATGTATGACCCCGAGGTGCGGGGTACGGGTAATGAATTTTTAATTAAGGTGGAATAAAATGCGCAAGTTTATAGGGCTAACCATTAGTTTGGTCATTTTAATTTTGGCCTTAAGTTATGGGTATCGCCCTTATCGCGAAACTTTGGGGGCTTTTACCACGCAAGTGGTAAGCCGAACCCCTGCGCAAATTCATAACATTCAATTGGCAGCTCAAAACTTGCATGGGTTAGTTTTAAATTCCCAAGAACAATTTTCTTTGAATCAATTACTGGGGAATAATTTTGATGAGCAAGGTTATGTTGCCGAACGTGCTTATTTAGAGGGCCAAGTCGTGCAAGAAGTGGGTGGTGGTATTTGTCAACTGGCAAGCACCCTTTATAACGCAGCCCTCATATCAGGGTTAAAAGTTTTAGAACGTTCGGGGCACAGTTTGCCCGTGCAATCCGTCCCCAGTTCGCTCGATGCCACGTTTAAATTGGGGGCGCAGGATTTGCGTATTCAAAATCCCTATCCCTTTCCTATCAAAGTGGAGGCCTATGTTAGGGGGCATCAACTCACGGTGCGTTGGTTGGGGAGTAAAAGTTCAACGATTCAAACCCTCCATCGGCAGATAGGCCCTGGGCATTATTCTAGTTTACTGGTTTTAGAAGATCATGAGCGAGTCAATACTCGTAGCTACGATTTTTTTGAAAAAGGAGTTCCCCATGGATCAACCTATTAAACCTTGGCAGGCTTGGTTTTACCACTTAGGGTTAAGCGGAGCGCTTTTGGGGTTAGGTATTTATGAATACCCCGAAGTTAAAGGAGAGCCTTTTGCTTATTATTGGTTCATCTCACTTTTTCTTTTGAGTGTGGCAAGTAGCGTGTTGCTTTGGATTTTGGGCAAAAAATTTGGCGATACAAAAATAGCACCCGTAATAGCACCCGTGATTTATGGGCTGGTGCAAGCCTTGACCGCCGCGGGTGGGATTGGGGTGATGTTTTTTGGTTATGGCCAGGGGAAATGGAAAATATTTTGGCCCGTTTTACTGGCAACGGTAGCCAACATTTTACTCTTTGTCTTATTGCCGCTGGCTAAAAGTTTTTTGAAATCTTTGTTCCAAGTGATTGTGGTAGCCCTCTCGTTTGCATTGGTACTGCGTTTGGTGGGTTCAGGGGCAGGGTTTAGCTTTGGCCTAATTTTCTTGGCAGGCTTGGCTGGGTCGCTCGCCTTTGTCAAAGACCAACAAGAAGAATGGTTAAGGGTTATCGCCTTTGGTGCTGGCTTGGTGCTGGCTAGGGCCTTGATCCAACTTTATTTAGAAACATCTCAATACGATACCCTTGGCATTGTGATCACGCATCCCTATTCGTTTGTGGCGTTATTTTTAGGCATCGCCTTGCCATGGGTATTGGCTCAAAGTTTTGCCCAAGATAAGGTTTGCATTTATGAAACCTTGATTGGCGGAGGGATTGTACTGCCTTTATTGTTGGGTATCCTATTTCATGTGCGACCGGTGGCAGGCTTTGGTTTAGGGCTAACCATTGCGGCTTTTTTAGTAGGGATTTTGCAACGGGGTTCTCTGCCTTTGGTTTGGTTGGGGGTCCTGGCCAATGCCACGCTAGTGGTTGCTTTGCCGTGGTTTATCGAGTTTGCCAACCTTACGCGCATAACGCGCATCTATTTAATTTTGTGCGTCTTTGTTGTGGGTGGAATTTATTTAATCATACGTTCCAAATTTTTTAATAAAAATCATGCGGCCTGTTGTGACTAAGGAGACCGTGGTTTACCACACATCTGACTTCGGCTCATGGCCTGCGACTGCGTCAGATTTCACAAAAAATTCATCAACGTAGCTTAGGCTACGCCTCCGAATTTTTTGCTCATCTTCCTTGTCTCGGCTCATGATCCTGTGTCATATGTATGGTAAACCACGGTCTCCTTAGTCTTAGTATTTTTTGTTTCATCGCTATCATGCTTGCCAGCATCAGTTGGGCGCAAATTCCCAACGCCTCACTCAATCAAATTGAAACTCTTGTAAAGGCCAGGTTTGAAAAAAGGGGAGGGGTGGTTATTTTATTAGACTTAAAAAGTGATAAGTCTTATTTTTTTGGGGGAACGCAATGGCTTGATCAAGTAGTTGAGCCAGGGTCGTTGTTAAAGCTAGCCACCGCCTTTTATTTTGTAGACCATGGCATCGATTTAGAAAAATATCGCTATTCTTGTGCAGGCCACGGCAAATGGAACGGCAAGAAATATTATTGTTGGAAACAAGACGGTCATGGCAGTGTTGGCTTAACCCAAGCACTTGCCTTGTCTTGTAATTTATATTTTATCAGTTTAGCCGATCGTATTAAAAAATCCCAATGGTTGTTAGGCCTAAAACAACAACAACTTACCGTGCAAAGCTTCAAGCAGGGCAGCTATCCAAGGTTGCTCTTCATCGGTGAGGGTGGCATGCTTGGAGTGCAAGTGCGAGATTTTATTCCTTGGCTAAAATGGCTGGCTGGGCATTTAGCCGACCCTAAGTATCGTGAGATTTTGCAAGGCATGGTAGAATCGGTGCAATATGGTACAGGGCAAGAAGCAAAGGTGCCAGGTCTTAAAATTTTCGGTAAAACGGGGACGGTAGGAAGTACTAATCCTCTTTACGCCCATGCCGGGTTTTTTGTAGGTTTTACCAAGGTTGATCAATTGGGCGTTGCGTTGTTGGTTATGGTAGAAGACAGCCACGGCTTTCAATTGCCAGCCAAATTAGCAGGAGAAATATTTGCAGCACTACGTTAATAATAATGTCATTCTGAGCCCAGCAGGGCCCTTTGTCATTGCGAGTTCATGTCATCCTCGCCCCTGCCTACGCAGGGGTAAACTCCGGCGGGGACCCATGATCCCGTGGCAATCTTCCTTTTTATTTTGCAAATATCTCCACGTCTTTTCGAATCCGGCAGAGGCTCTCTCAACCCCGAGCAAAGGGGTTTCGAGTAGCCTCTTCCGGCTTCGAAAAGACTTTGTACAATTAATTTTCTTTTTTATCTTCTGCAGCCTTCTTTTCTCTCCGTTGACCTTCGCCCAATCCTCTCAAATCTTAAAACTAGAACTTTTCTCTGGGCGCGAACTCAAAGAGGTTTATATTATGCCAGAGGGGGCTTGTTGTTTTGAGATTTTATCGTTTGAGGCGGGGCAGTTGTTTTGGAAAAAGAAACCCGTGCAGGGTTCCTTGACCTTTGTAGGGTTAACCAAAATTCGGCATCCTGAAGCTGGGCAAAAAAATGTGGTGGGTAAAACAACAATTCAGGTGGTTCGAAATGGTTTTGAAATTCAAGCCGAGGTTGGTTTAGAAAATTATGTGCAAAGTGTGTTGGCTAGCGAACTGCCTGCGGATACTCACCTAGAGGCTTTGAAGGCGGTCAGTGTTGCGATTCGTACCTATGCCATTAAATTTCAAGATCGGCATGAAGCTCAAGGTTTTGATTTATGCGACCTAACCCATTGCCAGGTTTATGGGGCCTTAGTTAGAGACCCTATCTATCGTAGGGCTACTCAGGCCACCCAACATAAAATCTTAACTTATCAAGGTGAACCGGCGGTAACGCTGTATCATAGCGTGTGTGGTGGCATGACCTCCCCCAATCAAGCTGTGTTCGGTGGCAAGCCTTTGCCTTATTTGCAAGGGGTGGATGATCAAGGGGCTTGTAGCCAGGCTGAAAATTTTCAATGGCAACGGGATGTTTATCCCCGGGAAATTCAAAAATTACAAGCATTGGGGATTTATTTCGAAAAGTTAAAAATAGCTCAAGCGTCAAGTCAAGGCAGGATTTATAGTTTTTACCAAGAAGATAAAAACCACCAAGAATGGTTAGCGTCGGAGTTATTGAGTCTCATTGGCAAAAACTTGGGTTGGGCCTTGTTTAAGAGTACATGGTTTAAATGGGAATTTAAGGGGGATCATTTAATGGTAGAGGGAAAAGGTTTTGGCCACGGCGTAGGTTTGTGTGAGGCCGGGGCCAGTCATTTTGCTAAGCGCGGTTGGAGTTATGAAAAAATATTACAGTTTTATTATTCTGGTACTCAGTTGCTTAAGCGTTAGCTCGTTGCAGGCTGAAACCTCTGTTTTTCTCCAATCCGAAATCAAAAACCTTTTTCAACAATATTTTAAAAAAGAACCCTTGGGTTCTTATGCCTATTTAGAAAAAACCTCAGCAGGTATTTTTGTCACCCTAGAAGAAAACAACCGCACGCTTGCTTGCTTAGGTGATGTGCGCCCACACCATAAAAATCTAAAAGAAGAATTAATAGGCATCTTCGATAAAATTTTATCACACCCCCGTTTTTCAAAAGCCTTGCAGCCATCTGATTATCTGCATTGGAGCGTATGGGTTCGTTTCCCAAAAACCCCCCTGCAAGTTCATTCAATTTATCAAATCAACCCCAAGCTCGATGGAGCCATGTTAAAAAGCGGGGCCAAGGCCTCCATGGCCCTACCTGGCGAAGCCAAAACCCAAAAATATTTGTTACGCCTTTTAAAAAGCAAGGCAGGCCTCACCCCCCAAGAACCCTTCACCCTCTATCGCATCCACGCCCCAGGGTTTAAATTGTAAACTGAATCTACTTAGTCCGCCTTATCAAAAACACATTTCAATTCTAACTGCGCATCGGCTGTTCTTAAAGGCCGAGAGATTAACATGTGAGTAAATAAATATATTAATTATACATAAATATACATAATAATTGTGAACTTTAGTGCCATAAATAGACGAGAATAAAAACGGATTTGTCTATTTATAGGGTGCTATGGTGGTTCCAGGTGTACTTAAAAATCCCGCAATTGTTCAACCAAATCCTCCTCTTGTGGGGGATTGGGAGCAAGTTTTTTTAGATGAACCTATTGGAGCAGGTGAAGCCTTGGCACCACAGCCACAAGGTGTTGATCCAACAGAGCTTTACCAAGCATTCTTAGCAGAACAGACTAAAACTTCCCTTCACGCTCGAGGTACCTATCAACTGAACTCACAAGATTGGGAGAGATTAAATGGCGACGTGATGCAGCAGTTGATTGTTCAGGATCGGCCTCTTTACGACCGTATGGTCCAGCATTTGGATGCGGCCCATGCACTTCCTCCTGAATTGAAAGACGAGTTTGCAGTAATGAATAATCATCGTGATGCTTTGGTAAAATTAGCCGAACAAAGGCAAAAATTATTATTGCAGCCTTTGCCTAAAGCTCAAAACCGCATGCAGGCTCAACAAAAACAACTGGAAGATTTAGAACAAGCTATTGTGGAAGCGCAAGAGCAACTACAAGAGACGAGTCAAACATTTCAGATGCATTTAGCTGCCCATCCCGCCTATCTTCAAAAAAATGAACAGCTGATGTTCAATTATGCAGCCCTTGCCCTGTATATACGTTTACAACAAGTAGAAGCAGGTCGTTTTCAAACTTTGGCCCGTGCTACGGCTGATCATCTGCGCGAGCAGATGCTTTCTGAAAATACAAATGATTTATTGGCTAATTTACAATGGGTTGGGCAAGTAGCGGGGCTTATTGATCTAGCCACAAAGAGTCAAAGCATCCTTTTTCAATTGCAGACAACAGGTTTAGATCCCGATGGTTCTATTGCGAAAAATTACGAAAATCTTTTTTCAGACTTAGAAAAATTTCAGCCAACACATTTGAATCAAGATGCTATAATTCATCTGCAAGATTTACAATTTAAACTTAGCTTGCCTCGTTTGTGGTCGGATTATGATCAACTGAATACTTTTCGTGCGCTCCTGCCTTGGTTAGGTGACTTGATAGGTACAACGCAGGCGGATTTATTGCGTTGGATGAATGGAACTATTCCCAAACGAATCGAAGTGATGGCCTATTTAGCCAAGCGGCAGCTACAGGCTGTGTATCCTGATGATGCGGCTATGATGCAGGCATACCTCAATGCAAAATACATCGAATGGCAACAAGGCTTGGACAACTTCGAAACGTTAAAAACTCAAGCGTCAAACTTGGAGGCCTTTCATCACCTTTTGAAGACAAATTGGAACCAAGCCTATGCAGACAAAATGGATCGCGTCAATGACATGTCTCAAAGTTTGCCAGAGTTTCAATGTTTTCTTCAAGGGGCAAAAGAGTTTCGCGAAGAAGTGGAAAAGGTATTTGGGCCGATCAATCCCATGAACCCTCATTATATGGAAGTTCAGCGACTTTACGAAGTAACACGGATGACATTTGGGGATGTAAAATCAGGGGTTTCGCTGCAACACCTTGCTATGATTTTTCCAATTGATTCAAAGACTGCCATGCAAATGCAAAGGGTCATGCAAAACATCGTTCAAAAACAAAATGCCGGTAAAACAAAACAGGCCGATAGTTTCTTGCGTTTGCACAATCCAGCACCGTTAAAATTTTTGTATGTCTTAGAACAAGTGATGCAAGGCAAAATCAGCGACGAAGAATTTTCTGAATATATGCAAAGCATGCCGATACCTTTTAGGGTAGGGGCGCAATATCTGTCGGAAGAATCAACAGACGTATTGGCCATTAGCCAGACCTTAAGATATATTTTGCAGACGGAAGAATGCAAAATATTTTGGGAACGAAATCTAGAAACAATGCAGGAAGTATTTTTGGGTTTAGAAAACTTAGCTGATCAAATTGCGAGCGAGCAAATCGATGAAATAACATCGCAAGAAAAATTGCGGGGGCTATTTCAAAAATTACATCGAGTGATGGCAGCAAGTTATGGCGAAGATATTCTAGCAACCTTACAAAGCCACAAGCTTAAAACGGAACTACGTTTAAAAGATGAAACGGATTTAGCTTTTACCCAGCGTCGCATCAGCCTTGCAAGTCTTGAGGGTCGACGGCGTCAGCTCTACGATTCGGCATTGATGTTACAAGGCAAGGCGACATCCCCTTTCCCTGATCAAAAGGGGCAGGATCCCGTCATGCAACTGCCGGCCGATCAAATCATGCGCTCGATCTTAGGGGTTCATAATGATGATCCAGCTTTAATAAAGGTGATTCGGAAAAATCCGCAGCTACATGGGATCAAAGATACCTGTGTGGCAAACGGGGTTTATGTCTATGACCATGTTCGACAAGGCTACAATCTTTATTTGCAAGCAGAGCTTTCACAAGAGGGCATTGTTCAACATAACCCTATGGAAGAAACTTTAGCCCGCCTTGAATTTGCGACACAAAGCTTACAATATGTTGATCGGTTTGAAAACCTCCTTGATAATCATCGAAATCTCAATGACCTTGAAAATCAATTGGCTGAGCTTGGTGAAATGGACGGCGACTACCTTGTGGATGGTCAGGCCTTTGTACCTCGAGTTTATAAGATGCGCAAAAAATGGGCTGAAGCCTATCGTGAAGTAGCCGCGGGGCATTTTGAGGCTGCACAATCCAAAATGCAGGGTATCCTACAACGCAAATATAGTTTAGCAAAAGAAACTGAACGGCTGGCTGATATCCACGCCAAACGTGAATTTGTTTTGGACGTAGGGATCGTGTTACTTTCAAGTTACATGGCACCTTTTGCAGCGGGGTTACTGTTGCGGGGCGCTTCATTGGTGGGGCGATTAAGGGCTGTGGCAGGGGCAGCGCGGTTGGTGCGATCCAGCGGTGCAATGGTAGGGCGAGGGCTTGCGCATATCCCTGGGGCAACTAGGCTAGGTCATCGTGCATTAGGTGCCGGACGTTGGTTGCTCACCACGCCTCATATCCGCAGTCCAGCCTTTGGGTTTACCCACGCTTTATCTTTTCATCTTTTAGAAAAGAACTTTCAGTTTATTGCTAGTGAATTGGGCGTCGGCCGACATTTTGTGTGGGATCGGGGGCTTTCGGCCGAACAAAATGCTGCTCACTTTGCTTGGGATGTGATGGCCTTTAATCCCATGCTTCGGGTTTTAGCAAGAAGCGAAGCACTGGCCTTACGTTGTTTGCCTAACCGGCTTAAAGCCCTCCGAGGCATTTCTGTGCGAGAACAAATTCAACATATGCAACTTAGTCATGCGATTGATCCGCAAGGTGGATTTTTGATTCGAGGTGCATTTGGCATTGCCGGGGATGTTGCCAAACGTCCTTTGATGGCTGCTACTCGATTTGCTGGCGAGTATATGGGTTTTAATGTTTGGGGTGTCACCAATGATATTGTCTTGAAGAGTGCCTTACGTTTTGCAGATGGTGAATTTAAAGGCATAGAAGATGCCTATGCTTATTGGGATAATGCCTTTAGCAAGCATCATATGATGGAGATGGCGAAGGGGAATTTATCATTTTTATTAGGTTTGAAGACGGGTGGATTTGGAGCAAGGCGAACGATAGAAAAAATTCAGCAGCGCCGTTTTGAACGAGAACGCCCCAACATTGAAAGAATTGAACGTGAAATTGCTATGACGTGGGATGTGTTGGAACGGCGGCGCCATGACTATGCCCAAAATTTGACTTATTTAGTGATAGGAGATTCAAAACCCGTTCATGCTCATCCCGATAAATTCGAAGAATCCCAACGTCTTCAAGGGAGAATACGGCAATTATTAAAGCAACGCGAAGCGGCTTATCGCCGTGCAGGTGTGTAATTATAATACATTATTAATGAATATAAATAAATTTTTTTATAAAATATAGGCAACACAAGCTTTTAAACCCCGATATAACAATTAATATTTATGCCAGGAGGTATTATGGCAGGACCAAGGAAAACAGGGCAAAGTGGCGGTACTCCTCCACGGGTGCCTGAAGAAGGAGTTGAAGAGTTACGTGCAGACAAGGGCAGGAAAGATCCGGCTCGAGCTGCAGTAAAGGCTGCACAGGCTTCGGGAACTGAAGTAAGTGCTGTTGATGCTGCTGCCGCTGCTGTGGGTTTAGAAAGGCTTGTTCAGACAAAGGAAGGTGGGATAGGAAGATCAGCAAGCGGCATTTTTGACACGCCGGGTGTGGAAGCGGTGCGCTCTGAAGAATTAGCAAGATTAGATGGTCGTTTTGATCCACATGCAACCATGGATCCTGTAGATCGAGCAGATGGTTATGCCTACTTTACGGTACATGGAGATAGGCCTGCAACCCGTAGGCTTATAAATCAACACGGCGTGCCTGGAGTTGAATTAACAGTTACAAGGATAGCAGATGGTTCTTATCGAATTATTCTCGATTCAACGGCAGTTGTGCGCGACATTGCAGTGATTCGTAATCGTTGCAATCCTAAGACGGGAGAAGTGAGTGGTGCGATTGGACAGGATATTGGTATCGATGGGCTAGCTTTTACCGTAACAGACGGTGAAAACATGACGCGTGATTTTGAGGTAATCATAAATCCATCCACACAAGCCTATGCCATGGTTACTCTTAGAAATGAAAGAGAGTTTGAGCTCTCGATCATCGTTAGCCAAGATGGACAAGAAGTTGGCATACGGCGCGAGGATATAGTTAACTATTTTGATTAATCATAAGGAATTTTTTTATGGCACGACCTAGAGGTATTGGTGGGGGTAGGCCCCCGGTTGAAGGTGAAGGTGTTCGGGATAAGAAACGGACAGATAGGCCCGGAGACAAACTCGTAGAAGGGGCCCGCGTTCAAGTTGATGGCGAAGCGCTAAAATTAACGGGAGCTGCAGCCGCGGCAGGTTTGGCACGATTAGGTGCTGTGGGTGTAGCGGGGGTGCAAGCTAATCCAGAAGCCGCTGGGATGACTTTAAAATCTGCTAATGTTCCAGATAGCCCCATTTACGCCCATTTGGCTGTGCATGTGGATGCTGCAACTCCTGGTTTGGGTTCGAAGGTCACTTTGGGTAGAGGAGGGGTGTTTGTAGATCCATCCGCTTTAATTGAATTTGCTGAAACTTTAGTGACTCATGGTTTCCAAGGAGAAGTGGCGTTTGGCAAGGATCTTACGATATCTTTAGCACGTTTAGGGATTCCAGATAATTTGAGTACTCGATTTTTCAATACGGGCGATGTTATTGAAGGCGTTGCGGTAGGCACCAGTGAGCCAGGAAGACGTTTGGTGATTCGTTTGGAGACACAAAATACACCATTAGGGCAAGATGGCATTGTTGCCTTAGAAGGCCAACAAAGTATTCGAGTTAAACGAAGGTCAGGAGGGCGAGAGGAAATCGTGAATATTGTCAATGGAGTTGGTGCTCCTACGAATACTTTATATGTTGTTGCAGGTCCTTATGGACCTACCGGTCAATTTGGCCTTTATACCGTTATTGCTGGAACTTTTGCGCCACCAACTTCTGATCGTGCTTACTGGGACACTCACGCATTTACAACCGGAGATGAGCTTTCCTTTACGGTCGATGCTAGCGGGCAAGTACAGGTAATGCCCGATTCCAATCTGGCTAAGATGATCGCGCATGGTGAAGTCGATTTGCTCCAATAGTTCATTAATTAAACATAAATATACATAAAAAATTATTTAAATAGGAAATTTATCCAGTATTAATGCCGATAAAACCTCTATGATTTTATAGAGGTTTGCATGGCTAAACCAAGGGGTGTTACATCTGATCCCAATCGGGGCAGGGAAGAAATCGACAAACTTCGTGTTGAGGGAAGGCTGGCGAGTGTTGCCTTAGCAGCTCAACAGGGAGGTGTTGCTCCTAAACCGATCGATGCTGCGAGGGCTGTTCGTGGTTTGTCTGAGTTGGGGGCATTAGAAGCGGCACCGGTCCGTGGTATTTATGGGGAAAGTTTAGTTGCTACTGTTGCCCGTGAAGAGGGATCCTTTCATGGTATGGCGGAAGGGGTTCGTGTTGCTGTTGCTACTCCTGAAAATCAACCCTTTGCCCGCTGGGTCGATCGGCTTTTGGTTGATTCGGAACGACTTTCCTTTGGTCAAATCATTCAGCGTCTGCATGATTTATTAGTTGATACGCAACATAATATGGATGCACGACAGCAAGGTTTGCATAACATTACCCGTGACTTTAAGTTGTTGCGTCATTTACTGATTCAACTATGGCGCAGTCATCAAACCTACGAAGTTCCATCGCGAGACACAATTCAAAGCCAATTAGAACGTTATGCAGAATTGGGTTTAATTAAAACAGAAGAAGTTCCATTGATTCTTGCTTGCTTAGATTTTCCAAAGGGAGAAGAAAAAATACGTCAGGCTTTGGCCGCAGCAGAGGGTAATATTAGCAAAGATATTGTTGGTTCTTATAATGTCATGCAAGGCCTGCTTTTTGAATTGACCAACCTTCGATACATGGCGGAATTTTTTGATGCGATGGCCATTGGGATAGATGCGCAGGGTTCAACACAAGTGACCTACCGTGGTTTGGATGTGCGCAACCAGTGGACAGAATTATCATCACCTATTGATAATGACCTAGCTTTAATTCCTGATCATATCTGGGAACATAAACGCTATTCGCGTTATGGGGTCGGTGAAACGCGACAAGTGCGTAATCAAATTTTAAAATATCAAGCAGCTATCGAGCAAGGTCTCTATCAGGGTGCTTCGGTTGAATTGACAGGACGTTTTGACCCTACCTTTTTGGCTTTTGCTGAAAAATATGCGCCCAATATAGAAATTCTTTATTCACTTGAATTATCAGAACACCATCGAGTGGTATTTCCAATTAAAGAAGCGCGCAATAGCACGCGGAGTTTACGTCGTATCCAACCTAAAGTTACCGATGCAAAACGAGATTTGACTGAAGACGAACGTCTCATTTTAAAAGGATTACAACGCGCCATTGAACAAGGCAGGATTACAGCTATCTTTGTGGATACTGTCCTCGATGTAGCTGATGTGCAAAATAGTCCGTACCGTGATGTGATTAATAAAGCGAAATTTGACCCAAAAAAAATCCATGATCTTAATGCCTACCGTGAGTATGAAAACTTATTGCATCAAAAGCGTTTGAATCTATTAAAAGCAATAGCAGAACAAAAAACCAACGACTTTAGCTCTGAATTTCAATACGTTGAAATAACCGACCATCTTATTGATACCGAGTTTCGACGTTTTGAACATTATTTTGCTCATGAAGCTCCAGAGGCAATGAGAGGGCGTTTTAATCTGCCTGATGAACTACGGGCTAGGGCACACGATGAATATGCCAAGCGTCGTCGAGAAGTAGCCGAAATTGAAAGTAGTCGTTTGGCAGCAGATGATTCTTTTACTGAGGCCCGTGCAGCTAAAGGATATCAAGGGCCGGCAACAGGGTTTCCTTTGATACCTTTGCACATCTATTTTGATGTCGTCAAATCTGTGTTGAAAGGCGATAAGCCACCTGGATCAAGGCATCATGCCAAAAAGCGAGTTGAAAAAGTGCCGTGGCAGCGAGATTATCATTGTGCTGAAAATTTTCCAACGGCTGAACATCTTGCAGCTGAAGTAAGAACAGGTGTGTACCAGGATCAGACAAGAAAAGTCATAGTCTATTATCCGGCAGGGTCTTCAGAATTGCGTGCTGTGCATCGTGAATACGAGATTGAGAGCGTATCGAAGTTTAAAAAATTAGAACAAGAAATCCTAGATAAAAATTTAAAAATCCTCCAAGAGCTTGGACAGAGTGGGGATGTAGCGCGTAAAGTAAAGAGAGGCCTTGAAATCAATCGGCGGCGTATTCAAAGTGCCTGGGATCATCTAACTAACTTGCGTCAACAGAAAACAGATAGGCTTAGGGACTTACCGATTGCAGAAAGGGCACAAGCAAGTATTGCATTCGATGAAAAAATTGCTCAAGCTAAACAAGGTATTTTAGATTTGTATAGAGAAGTGATAGGGGCAGATAGTTACCGTCAGCTCACCGCCCGCATTACTCATGAGGAATGGAATAACATCCGCAAATTTATTTATACGGTGGGTTTTGATAATGTTATGCGTGTTTATGAAGAAGCCATTGAACCAGGTTATGAGCGTCCGGCACATAGTATTTTAGCAGGGGGCCTCAACGTTTATGCTGCGGGTGAATTTTATTTACAGAATAATAAGATCATTTCTTTGAACAATGGTTCTGGTCATTATCATCCCGATGCAACAATGAGCTTAGAATATACAAAAAATTTATTGGCTGAAGCTGGTTTTGACGTTAGTAACACACGCCTAGAACATATTTTACATCCTTATGTTTCAATTGATGTCCCTGTTGAAACTTACTGGCAAAATGACTTCTTAAATATCCCTTCACCCTAATCAATCATAGCCGTGATCATAATTTTAAAAATGTAAGGGGATTTTGTTTTTGTAGCGGCTGGCATGGTAGACGATGGCGAACATGAGGGTGCCCCATAAAATATCGGCAAAGAGTAGTTTGTAATCTCCTATCCACCAAGTGATCAGGAAATTAAAAATAAACACCATAAAATAGAGCAGGGTGCCTAAAGGCAAAAAACGTTCCATGAGGCTTGATTCTTTGGCGGGCCATAACATGCGATTAAAAATATAAATGACCAGGGCGGTTAACCACCAACCCGCGAAATTGCTTAAGGGTACTCCAAAATAAGCCCCACCTTCGGGGTAATGATAAATCTTTCCCAAAAACCATTTTTCACCTTGATTGGCCACGGGGTCGATCACAATATCAATCATCATCATGTAACAAGCTGCCATCAACAACGTTAACCAACTATTTTGAATTTCAATGAGGGGGTGTTGTGGCCGATATTTGGCATGAATCAACGTTGCCACCGTTAAACTAAAAAAAGCTAAGAAAACATAAGAGAGTGAATCCCAAAAGGGTACCCCAAAAATCATCCATTCATGGGGCATGGCTTCGTAATGGTATTGATAAAGCCCATAGGGAAAGCCATGGCGAATCGAAAGAGCCTCGCTGCCCCATGCCAATAGATAACCCAAGAATAAAAATTTAAGTGTTTGCCGCCATCCCCAATAAAAATGGGCTATTAAAAAATAACTGATTAAAAAACACCACACATACCAACGTTTGATAAGCATGGTTACAAGTGTTTCAATCATGGCCCAAGGCCTTTTCTTTTAAAATATTCAATTTCTTGTCTTAAAGCCTTCCACACATCGTTTTGCGGCATTTTGAGTTCGGTCACCGCTTTATGGGCATCGAAAAAGAGAGGCCTCTTAAGTTGCCGAATAAGCCCCGCTGGAAAGCCGCGACTCAAACGATTGCCCCATTGTGCCATCCAGTAGGGCAGGATGGTACGCGGGCAAGGCACTCCACTTAATTCCTCCACTTTAGATACCAGTTCTGATAAATAAACATTTTTGTTGCCCAATATAAAACGACTCCCTGGTTTGGCTAATTTTGCGGCTAACACATGCCCCTTGGCGGCGTCTCTTACATCAATAAGGTTAAGGCCCGTTTCAATCAAGAATTTACTTTCGAGTTTCAATAATTTTAAGAGATATTGGCCAAAAAGGGTAACTTCTTCATCTTTGGGGCCCACTAATACGGTGGGATGAGCGATCACCACCGGCAGAGTTCTTTTACGCCAATATTGTAAAACTAAATTTTCTCCTGCCGACCGAATTTTGGCAAAAGGGGTTAAAAGGTCTTCTTGTGAAACACCATCTTCTTCATTGGCGACCCCATCGGCCATTGGAGGTCGTAAAAGTTCCATCCCCGAAGTGTAAATAAATTTTTGAACCTTATTTTTGTGACAAGCCTCCAAAAGGTATTGGGTGCCCATGACATGTATTTGATTCATAAGGTCTTTGGCCTTGCGATCAAAAGAGACATAAGATTCACAATGAAAGACAATATCACAGCCTTCTACCCATTCATCAATTTCTTGGGGGTTTTGCCAATCAGTCGCAAGCACCTCAATATCGAGGCCGGCAATGAGAAAGTCGCTAGGCAGGGTGTTTTGTTGATGCTGTTTTGATAACACAGCTCTTAGCGTGATATCTTCTTGTTTGCTTAATTCCTCAATAAGGTGAGAGCCTAGAAAACCTGAAGCGCCGGTTACCAATATTTGCATCGAAATCCCGAATATTGTTCAAGTGTAATGCCTCAATTTTTGGTAGAGAGCGTTTGGGTTGTTGAGGAAGCCATCGCGGAATCGGCGGGGCCCCCAATGCGGGCTAGCCGGCATGGAAAGCCGAGGCCCGCTTCTGAGCGGGAACGCGGAAGGATTCCGTGCCGGCTAGTCCCATTAGGGTCGCCGATGGAGCGCCGGCTGACGAAATAACCCAAACGCTCTCTACCAAAAATTGAGACCTTATGTTCAAGCATGCATCTCGTGACGGATGAGTTTGATAAATTGAGAAACCAGTTCTGGATCCCATTGCCCATACAAGCGTTCCCGTTCAAAAACTTTGAGGGCTTCGGCCGGGGCGATCCCTTTACGATAAGGGCGATTGCTGGTCATGGCGTCGTAGGCATCGGCAATGGCCACAATGCGAGGGGCCAGGTTGATTTCTTTTTCGCCAATTCCATCCGGATAACCTTTGCCATCAATGCGTTCATGGTGATGACGAATCACCGGCAAAGTTGCCATCAAGGATTTGAGTGTTTTGCAAATTTCACAACCGCGGGCAGGGTGGCTGCGAATGTGCGCCAATTCTTCTTGGGAGAGTTTGTCGGGTTTGTTCAAAATACTTTCGCAAATGCCAATCTTGCCAATATCGTGCAGCAGGGCACCTTTACGAATCAACAATTGCTCGGCCTCCGACAACCCAATATATTTGGCGAGCAACACGGCATAGCGGGCCACGCGTTCGGAGTGGCCGCGGGTATAAACGTCTTTGGCTTCTAACATTTCGGCCAAAGTAAAAATGATACTTTCGGAACTATCGACATCGTCATAAAGTTCTTTTAATTTGAGCAGCGATTTGACGCGGGTGATCAATTCAACCTTGTTAAAGGGCTTCATCAAAAAATCATCGGCCCCCATTTCGATGGCCTTAATTTTATCTTCTAATTCTTTTAAGGCCGTAATCACGATAATGGGAATAAACTGGGTTTTTTTGCTATTCTTCAAGGTTTGACAAACTTGATACCCCGATACCTTAGGCATCATGAGATCAAGCAGGATTAAATCAGGGGGAGTTTGCTCAACTACGCGTAGGGCCTCTTCGCCATCGGCCGCACTGACTAATTCGTAGGGGTAGGCCTTTAATTGCGCCATGAGCAGTTCAATATTCGTGCGGTGGTCGTCAACAATGAGAATTTTAGGTTTTTTTTCAGGGACAATCCCATTCGAGGGGATTTTTTTTGGGGTTTTGGTCTCAGCCATGACTCTATGCTAAAGCACTTTACTAAAAAAAACAAAGGAAATTAGGGCTTTTGGTTTTCAACTTGTAAGTTTAGGGGGAGCCTGTTAAATTAGGCCTCCATGTGGAAATTGGCGAAAAAACTGTTGAGCACGGTGATAGTTTTAGTCATTGTGGCGTTGGTGCTTAATCTTAATTTTTCTGGCAAGCCAGCTCGAGAATACGCTAAGCAATTTTGGCAAAACCACACGGTGCAATGGGTTTATCAAAGCGTGAAAGGCCGGGTAATGGCCGTGATTAATAAAGATATTTCGGTTGAAGAGGCCTTTAAACCCAATGTTCGATTACCGAGTTCTTCCGATCCAAAACAGGTTGTGCAAGAAAAGCCAAGCCTCGATCACATTCGACCCGAAGACAAAAAAGAACTAGAACGGATTATCAACAAATATTCCCAACAAACCGATGCTAAACCTAAAATAGAGGCCAAACATGACAGCACAAAATAAAAATTGTAAAGTTAAAGATTGTAAACGCGGCTATCGGGCCAAAGGTTATTGTCGCATTCATTATAAAAAATGGCGGCGAGGGGAGTTGGGCAAGTCACGTTATACAACCTGCTTCAACGAAGGCTGTTTCAAACCCATGGCTAAGCTGGGCATGTGTGTGCCCCACTATGAAGCGTGGAGCAAATCCCGCAGTGGTACGGTAGAGGCTGCGAGTCAAGCCCCAGCGCCTGCTGCAGCCGAAGGTGCACCTGCCAGTTAATATCTTCATGGCACAGGTCCGCAAAAATCTAAAAGAAATCTATCAACTTTCCCTTCAGCATTTTGGCTTACAACACTGGTGGCCGGGTGATTCACCCTTTGAGGTCATGGTGGGCGCCATCTTAACTCAAAACACAGCCTGGACCAACGTTGAAAAGGCCATTCAAAATTTAAAAGCTAAAAATTTATTAAGTTTGCAAGCCTTGCTTGATTTGCCTGATTCCCAACTAGCCGAAACCATTCGGCCCGCGGGCTACTTTAATGTTAAAACTCAGCGGTTGAAAGAATTTTTAAAATTCCTGCAAATAAATTACCAAGGTGACATTCAAAAAATGGTTGCACAACCCACAAAAAAATTGCGCCAAGAATTGTTATCCGTCAAAGGCATAGGGCAAGAGACGGCGGATAGCATTTTGCTCTACGCCCTAGAGCACCCCATCTTTGTGGTCGATGCGTATACCTATCGTATTTTTACCCGCCATGGGTTGGTGGGGCCCGAAGCGCAATATGAAGATCTTCAGGAAGTGGTGATGGATGTGCTGGAGCCAGAGGTAAAATTTTATAAAGAATTTCACGCCCAGATTGTGATGATCGGAAAAAATTTTTGCAAACCCACGGCACGTTGTGAACAGTGCCCGCTCAATAGCCTGCCTCATTGGGTTTAATTCGAATTATCTCCCCTGAGAGTTGTAGATTATAAACTTCCGGTATTTATGTCTTTAAACTTTTTAAGAAAAACCTTGACCCTGTAGTATACTATAGGGTTTATAATAGGGTCGATATGAAGGTAGGGCATTTTACCATTGGAAAAGTGGCAAGTATGACTGGGGTTGGGGTAGAGACCCTCCGTTTTTATGAACGGGAAGGCTTAATCCCAGAACCGCCACGGCGAAATTCGGGTTATCGGGAGTATCCACCGGCAACGGTTGATAGAGTTCGTTTTATCAAACAAGCAAAAGACCTTGGTTTTACGCTGGCAGAAATCAAAGAGTTATTGAGCTTGAGCGTAGGGCCTACGACGACGTGCGCCGATGTAAAACGGAAAGCGCAGGAAAAAATCAAAGAAGTGGACGCCAAGATCGCCGACCTCAAACGGATCAGGCAGGCCCTGAACCAATTGACAAATCAATGCCGAGGCAAAGGGCCGGTCAGTGAATGCCCTATCCTGGAAAACTTGCAATCGAAAGGGAGGAAAATATGAAACAAAACACGCCCAAGGTTATGGCGATTTTGGCTACAGGCACTGCTTTTTTAGGGTCATGTTGTGCTTTACCACTCCTGCTGCTTGGGCTCACAGGAACTGTTGGTTTTGCAACCGTGCTGGTGCCGTATCAGAAGTACTTCACCGTAATAACGGTCGTCCTTTTGGCAGTTGCCTTTTATTTTACTTATGGGCGCAAGACAGTGACCTGTGAAGATTCAAAGCTCTGTAGTCCCAAAAGTCAACGAGTCACCAAAATACTCTTATGGGTTTCTACAGGGTTGGTGTTGATTTTTTTGATTGGTCCTCAAATTATCACATGGCTGATTGCATCTTAAAGGGAGAGTTATGAATTGTTGTAGCAAAGAAAAACATGAGGCCCCTGAAGCCGAAACAAGGGGCCGGCAAAACTGCCCCCGCTGTGACTCAAAATCCAAGGGGGTCTCAATGATGACCGTTCGCTATATGCTGAAGGGACCTTTTCAACCCCAAGTTCAGGAAAAGGCTTCTTACCGGTTTTGTCTTTCCCCAACTTGCCCCGTTGTCTATTTTTCTGAAAATGATCCTTCAGTGTTTACGAGGGACCAATTGAGTGAACGGGTCACAATCAAAGAAACCGATGACCCGATCCCCATTTGCTACTGTTTTAATTTTTTCCGCCATGACGTGGAAAAAGAAATCAGAGAGACTGGAAAAACAACAATTCCGGATTTCATTACTGCACAAGTGAAGGCCAAAAATTGCTTTTGCGAATACACGAATCCACAGGGGACTTGTTGCCTGGGGAATGTCAGCTCTGTTGTCAAAACAATCTTAAAAAAGGAGGTACCATGATGAAAAGTTTGCTTCTAACCCTATTGGGGATATTCTTGCTGGGAACAGCGACGGTTGGTGCTGAAGAAAAAGTTGCGACGCCACAAGACACCAAGACCGTGCATATGAAAATCGAAGGGATGACTTGCCCCATGTGCTCTGCCATGATTCAGAAGAAACTGACTCCTCTTTGCCAGGCGGTTTCTATTGATCACAAGAATGGAGAGGGTCAATGCACCTATGAAGCCAGCAAAACCAGTCAGGACAGTATCGTTAAGGCAGTTGCTGATGCCGGTTATAAAGTGGTTGAAACGCATTAACTTTCTAATTGCTACAGTACGATAGGAAGATATCCTTGCTTGATCCATTTTACGAGGCTTGGGTGACCCTCAAATTCTGCTACGAGAGGAACTTTGCCTTTTTTCAGATCTTCCCGAACCTGAAAGGCCGTGGAACAAAAATCGCAAATAATTTCGGTGACTCCGGCATCTTGCAATTGGCGGTAAGAAGCATGCAGTTTGTGTTCGGGGTTTATGAGGGCCTTGGCCCATTCCGTTCCGGCTCCGTCGAAGATGAGCGTTACCGTAAAGCCTGCTTTTTTGAGTTCGGTGGCGTAGAGAAGCGCATGAACCGCACGGGCCATGCCTTCATGACTTTCTGTGCCTGCTTGTAGAATAATGAGATACTTTTGATTTATCTTTGCCTGACAGCCCAACCCAAGACTGGCAATAGCAAATAACGGTAATAACATTTTTTTGATCATGATCTTCCTCCTTTATTCAATTTTAACTTCTAACACATCGGCCATTTTTCTTAAGCTTTCGACAAACTCGTGGTGCCGGGGCGGAGGATTGCAGAAGGCAAAGCGCATGGTCACGGCAGACGTTCCTTTTTCAAAGGTGAGCGGGTCTTCTTGAAAATGGCACTGGCTTAAAGCGCTGTGGATGGTTTGCAAGACTTGATCATTTTCTTTTGATGTCACCTGATAGCGAAAAACACGGCATTTGCTCTTGATTCGGGATTCAAGCATTCCTAAAAACCGTAAGGCGATGAGGGCCAGAATGGTTGCCGCTCCTGCCAGAGTATATTGGCCCAAACCAATCACGACACCAAGGCTTCCGTTTACCCAGATGAGGGCTGCTGTCGTTAAGCCTCGCACGGTTCCCTTTTGTTGCCAAATGACACCAGCGCCTAGGAAACCCAAGCCAGTTAGCACATTGGCAGCCAGTCTCGCCACTTCACCACCGAAGCTATGCCCTGCCAGGATGAATAAGGTTGTTCCGAGGTTCACGAGCACCTGTGTTCTAAGGCCAGCGGGTTTGTGCGATAGCTCTCGTTCTAACCCTAAAATGGTTCCGGTGATAAAACTCACTGCAAGCGGAATTAGCAATTCTTTCATGCGTCTCCCTTTTTGGATAAAAATTTAAACATTTTTTCCTTAAATTCTGAGTCTAGGGTTGGGGGTGGGAGGTTTTGGGCCAAGGCATATGTCTTGCGATAGGACACCATAAACTTCTGGCAATTTTTGCAGGTCTTAAGATGCCGTTCTACTTGGTGTATGATTTTTGCATCTAATCGCCCCGCTAAAAAATCGTAGGCAAACTGATCCACCTCTTCACAAGTGGGAAGCCCCATCATCCGAAACATCAGTTTCATGATCAACGTTTTAGCGAACATACTTTCTTTCTAGTCTTTCCCGCAAAATCAGCCGCGCTCGATGGACGCGATTTTTCATGGCTGGTTTGCTCAATTCCAAGGTTTCACAAACTTCTTCTTCGGAGAGTCCTTCCATATCTTTGAGGAGATAAGCGGTTTTTAAATCTTCGGGTAGCTCATCGACACATTGCTTCAAAAAGGCTTGAAGCTCTTTTTGTGCAAAAAATGCTTCAGGCTTTGTCGACCAATCGGCTGTAGTCTGCACCCGAATGCCATTCTCAAAATGCGGTGCAAATTCTTCCCAAGAGACAAACTGTTTTCCTTTCATGGTTCTCAGTCTCATCAACGCCTGATTAACCGCGATGCGATAGATCCATGTGTACACAGAAGACTGCCCCTGAAAGGTGCCGATCTTTTCCACTACTTTTTGTAAAACTTCTTGCACGATTTCCTCGGCGTCTTCTTTCTTTCTCAAAAAATGAAACGCCAAACGATAAATTTTATTGGCCCACCGATCGATTAATTGCTGGTAAGCCCATGACTCTTTTTCTTTGAGCCCACGCAGCAGTACATCTTCACTAGATTCAGATGCAGAAGAGGGGGAAAGATCTTGTTGGAAAAAAGAAGGGGACATTTTTAAGACCTTTTTTCTACCACAACATCTAACGCAAGTGGTCAAAAAAATAGTAAAAAAAGGAGAAATTTATGCCGATGATGATTAAAGGCACGATTTTGGCAGCATTTTTGGTACTAATTTGGGGTTGCGGTTCGAGTGGTGCTAACGAGGGAACAACCGGAGCTACAACAGATGAATCGGGAGCTCAAATTTATGCCCAGATAACCGAAACCGACCCTTATACCGAGTGGGAGCAATTTTCAGAGGCCATTGGAACCATTGAAAGTAGTGCTCCGCATGGTCCGTTTGCCAGAGTTTATATCAACGATATCGCGGCTGCAGCCCTTGACAGTTCTCCAGAAAACCTTCCGAATGGTTCGATCATTGTCAAAGATAGTATTGATACTGCGGATGCTCAAGACATGGGGACTTTGACCATCATGAAAAAGATTGAGGGCTTTCGCCCCAGAACGAATGATTGGTTTTGGGTGATGGTGAGTTCAAATGGAGAGGTCCAGGGCGAAGGAAATATTGGCATGTGCATCAGCTGTCATTTGTCACAGGCCAATAACGACTATATTTTTCTTCATCAACTACAATAACCCAAAAAAATTTTGGGAAAACAAAAAAGCCCCGACAATTTAGAATTGCCGGGGCTAAAGGGTTAAAGCGATGGGCCCTTTTTTAGAGGGCCCCTAATTTTACTTCATAGCTGTGCAGCTTCCATGCTTGTCTTCCTTCTTATCGCCTTCTTTTGCCTTATCTTTGGTTCCACTGCAGGAACCTTCCTTCATCTTGGCTTCTTCTTTCTTATCTTCTTTTTTCTTGGTGTCTTTCGTGGCCCCGCAGGAACCCGCGCCGCAACTTCCACTTTTCATGTCAGTGCTTTTTTGGGTCTCTTTTGCCGGGGGGACTTGGTCTTCGGCAAAGGAAACCGATCCCAGGGGTGTGAGTGAACTCATTGCCAGAAAACCCGCGAGGGTTAACCCAGAAATGAGCAGTTTTTTCTTGTCCATTCTACCTCCTTGTTTGTAAAATCATTTTGAACCGTTGGATGTTAAAGATCTTAGAAAGTCTCATGAGCAACGAAAAAAATCGATATGTTCTTAATCATATCGCCATCAGCAAGAGACTTTTATTAAAATTCTGCATCTCAGACGAAAAGGAGTTTAGATGAATTGTTATTTTGCGATCAGCAAGGTGTGTAACTTAAGGTGCCAATACTGTTATGTGCCTGAATATAATAAAAGCAAACAAAGTGACTACAATCAAAAGGCGTTGGAATCGGCAAAACGGTTCGTTGCCAAGGTGAAAACAGAAAAGTTTGGGTTGGGAAATGTGACACTGCATGGGGCCGAACCCACGATTCTTTCGGCTGAAACATTAGGTGAGGTGATCAAGCACTTTGGTCAAGTGACTGACGATGTAAGAATACAGTCTAACGGAACACGGTTTACACCGCAATATCTTGATAAGCTTTTGGGGGTGATCCAAGATCCCAAGCGACTTTTTGTGGGGATTAGCATCGACGGGAGCCCTGAAATCCACAACCCACAACGAAATAACACCTGGCACCTGGTGATGAAAAATATCACCGAATTGAGAAAAAGGGGATTTGAGGTGGGGGTGCTTGGCGTTATCACCAGCCTAACCATCAAACACCTGAAGGAATTCAGCGATTGGGTAGAATCCATCCGACCACTGGTGGTGGGCATTACCTTTAAATTAGGTGAACATGGTTATGGGATTACGGAAGAAGAAAAAATTCGCTTTGCCGAATGGCTTTACGCCAGCCGCAACCTCAAACATCTCCAAGCCTTTATGCCCGATCTTTGCATGCATGATGGCAACGACTGCAATTTTTATGAATTTGATATTGATGGCAACTGTTACTCTTGTAATAAGAGTTATTATGATTTGGGTGTTTTTGCAAATTGGTTTCAAGAATCTTTTGAGGAAATTCGCAGTAAACGAAAGCCACTTTATAACAATCGCCCCATCGACCCTGAATGCAAAGACTGCCCTTACTTTGCCCTTTGTCACAGTGGTTGCCCTTTGAGCCGAGAAAAAAATAAATCGGTCGATTGTCAAATCAAACAGACCGTTTATCCTAAGCTGCTTGACGAGGGGATCCGGGCAGAAAACTTTTTTGCCATTGCAAGACAGTCAACCGTATTTGGAATGGACCTTGCCCGCTATCAATCGTTAAGCTCTGAGCTTGAAGAAGCAGAGGTTTTCGCTGCTACAGCTCCTTCTCCATCATCGAATGAACTTTTGCTTGCCGAAGCCAAGGTTATTTTAAATCCTCAATTTCGTTTTCAAAAATTCAGCTATCCCGTTCATCAGATGACGGCAGAATCCGATTTAACTGAATACAACAGTGGAGAAATAGTGCTGTTGATATACAAAGATGCACGTGACCAGCAGATACGGGTGATGAACCTAAGTCAGGCCGCAGCAAAATTTTTTAAAATTCTCATAGCCCATCCATCAAGCACCGTAGCAGGGGTCCTTGAAAAATTTACGAAGGAATTACCTGATATGTCCGAAGACACTTTTGTCAATGAATCCCTCACTTTTTTGAGGGCATTACACGAGAGAAACCTTTTGTCGTTTGCAGCATCTAAATAAGAAAAGGGGGTTTGATGGAAATTATTCTTGGCATTCTGTGTGGGTTCTTTCTTGCTTTCGCCAACGGGGCCAATGACAATTTCAAAGGGGTGGCTACATTATATGGAAGCGGCACCACAGATTATAAAAAAGCCTTAGCCTGGGCTACCTTGACGACAGCGCTTGGGTCTTTGGCCGCGTTGCTGCTTGCCAAAGGGCTTTTAGTTGCTTTTAGTGGCAAAGGTTTGGTTCCCGATGCCATTCTTCATCTCAAAAGTTTTCCTTTGGCCGTCGGATTTGCTGCTGCAATGACAGTGTGGTTGGCAACCCGCTTAGGGTTTCCCATCTCTACCACCCATGCACTGGTTGGTGCTTTAGTCGGAGTGGGTTTGATGGCATCGACTTCTGGCATTCAGCTTTCCAAACTATTTGGAACTTTTTTTCTTCCCCTTCTTGTGAGCCCCTTGTTTGCAATTTTTGCAACCATGGGGCTCTATCCATTGTTAAAAAAGATAAAATTGTTCTCTGGCCTTCAAAAACAAAACTGTTTGTGTGTGGGCACACAAGTGGTGGGTGTGGTTCCGCTGGGACTTTCGCGTGAGCAGGCTTTGATGAGCCTGTCTACTCATCCCGAAATATCTTTTGGAACCAAGGCTCATTGTGTGGAGCGATATCAGGGGAGGCTTTTGGGAATTGACCTTGGTTCACTTTTAGATGGCCTGCATTATTTGTCGGCGGGTGCCGTTAGTTTTGCACGTGGGCTTAATGACACGCCCAAAATTGCCGCGGTTCTTCTTGCCAGTCAGGTTTTCGGCCCTCGCTTTTCTATCGTAGGCGTTGGGGTTTTGATTGTGTTGGGAGGGATTATAAGCGCAAAAAAAGTTGCCAACACAATGTCTCTTCGAATCACTGACATGAATCACGCCCAGGGTTTTTTGGCAAATCTAGTCACTAGCGCCTTGGTAATCTTGGCTTCAAAAATGGGGATGCCCGTTTCTACCACCCATGTTTCTTGCGGGGCACTCTTTGGAATTGGCGCAGTTACACAAAAAGCCAAGTGGAAGACCATTGCCGGCATTGCCACTTCATGGCTCATCACCCTACCGGTGGCGATGGTGCTGGGGGGTCTCTTTTTTTGGTTTTTTAAGGGGGTGGTGCCATGAAATTGTTTCAGCAGGGTTTGCAGCTCAATCGGCAGCCGATGGAAGTTTTGCAGCTCAACGTGGGCAAGCTTTGTAACCAGGCCTGCCATCACTGTCATGTAGAAGCGGGGCCTAAGCGTACTGAAATGATGGAGAAAAAAACCATCGATCGCTTAATGATTCTTTTAGATCAAGCTGAAACGATTCATACTGTTGATGTTACGGGTGGTGCGCCAGAACTTAATCGCCATTTTCGTCATTTAGTGCAGGAACTAAAAAAAAGAAAAAAGGAAGTTATCGATCGTTGCAATCTGACCGTTTTCTTTGAGAAAGGCCAGGAGGACACCGCACAATTTTTACGAGAATATCGTGTTAAAGTAATAGCCTCGCTTCCGTGTTATTCCAAAGAAAATGTCGATCAACAACGGGGCAATGGTGTGTTTGATAAAAGCATTCGGGCCTTAAGGCTGCTTAATGAGTTGGGATATGGTCGGGCGAACACGGGGCTTCAATTGGATTTAGTTTACAATCCACTTGGCCCCTTTCTTCCTCCGCCGCAAGAAAAGTTAGAAGCCGATTATAAAAGAGAATTAAAAGAACTGTTTGGTATTGAGTTCAATCACCTTTATACTATTACCAACATGCCGATTAAACGTTTTTTAGATTTCTTACACCGCACCGACAAGTTTGAAGAATACATGCAGCTACTGGTAAACAGTTTCAATCCCCAAGCGGCTGCCAATGTTATGTGTCGTCATTTGATTTCCATTGGGTGGGATGGGCAGATCTATGATTGCGATTTTAACCAAATGTTAGAAATCCCGATTGGGAGACAACAAAAAACCATCTGGGAGATTCAATCTTTTAATGAATTATTAACCAACAACATTGCCTTTGCTGAGCACTGCTATGGTTGCACGGCAGGGGCGGGGTCATCGTGTGGAGGGGCCTTAACATGACTGATAAGAATCAAACATTCGAAAGTGTTTATGCTGAGCAAAGCCGAAGCATCTATGCTGAGCAAAGTCGAAGCATAAAACAATACTATGGCAAGATCCTAAAAACGAATGGGGATTTAAAAACCAATGCCTGTTGTACGACCGATGCCGGGCCCGCCCATCTCAAGCCTGTCATTAGCCAAATTCATCCTGAGGTGTTAGAAAAATTTTACGGATGTGGTTCACCCATTCCGGCTGTGTTAGAGGGAAAAACGGTTCTTGATCTTGGTTGTGGGGCAGGGCGGGATACTTTTATCCTCTCTAAGCTTGTGGGGCCCGAAGGCAAAGTGATCGGGGTTGATATGACGGAGGAGCAATTAGCTGTTGCCCGAAATCACCTCGATTACCATCGTCAGTCGTTCGGTTATTCCAAAAACAATGTGGAGTTTCTGCATGGATATATCGAGGATTTGGAAGGATTAGGAATCCAAACAAATTCGATCGACGTTGTGGTTTCCAATTGTGTGATCAATCTTTCACCCGAAAAGCGCCGCGTCTTTTCTGAAATTTTTCGTGTCTTAAAACCTGGGGGGGAATTGTATTTTGCAGACGTCTTTTCGGGCCAACGCTTGCCCGCACATTTAGCAAAAGATCCCGTCTTGGTCGGGGAGTGTCTCGGGGGTGCTTTGTATATCGAAGATTTCAGACGGCTCTTGGCCGAGATTGGCTGTCTTGATTCCCGCGTGGTGACGCAAAGAAAAATCATCCTCCAAAACCCTGACATCGAACACAAAGTCGGAACGATTCCCTTTTACTCCATGACTATTCGGGCTTTCAAATTGAAATTGGAAGATCGTTGTGAAGATTATGGCCAGGTGGCCTATTATTTAGGAACCATCCCTCAATGTTCGCAGGCCTTCCCACTCGACGATCATCACCTTTTTGAAAAGGGGCGGCCTGTGTTGGTGTGCAGTAACACAGCGGCGATGCTGGCACAAACGCGATATGCCCTGCACTTTCGTGTGGAAGGGGATTTGTCGACCCATTATGGTTTGTTTGATTGTGGCCCGAAAGGATCGATCGTTTCGGGTGAAGCCCCTTTGAATCAAGGGTGTTGCTGACCTAACCTATGGTTACGTTTAAAAACATTTCGATCATTATTCCGGTGGGGCCCTCCGAGGCTCTGCTTGAAGCACTTTTGCAAGATCTCCAGCCAGTTGAAAAAGATGCAGAAATCATTATTGTTAAAGGCTCTTCGCGCTCTGAGCAACTGAACGAAGGTGCACAAAAAGCCACCCGCGATTTTTTTTGGTTTTTACACGCCGACTCAAGACTTTCTACAAAAACCCTCAAGGCTTTGCTTGAATCTTTAAACAATAATCCTCATGCCCTGCATTATTTTAACCTCCGGTTTTTACTCGACGGGCCACCGTTTACCCGCATCAATGAGCTTGGTTGCTGGATTCGTTCAGAGTGGATGGGGATTCCCTTTGGTGACCAAGGGTTTTGTTTATCACGAGAAAATTTTGCGTTCATGGGTGGTTTTCCTGAAGATGTCGCTTATGGTGAAGATCATGTTTTTATTTGGCGGGCACACCAAAAAGCTATTAAGCTTCTATCGACGGGAAGCATCCTAAAAACCAGTGCCAGAAAATACCGTGAACAAGGTTGGCTCAAAACAACGCTCCTCTATTATAAACTATGGACCAAGCAGGCGAGCCTTGAGAGAAAAAAGTTAAAAAAGATTCAGCGGGGCCAAAGCAGTGCTTTAGCGGTTTTTGTGAAAACACCGGGTCTGACCCCTATCAAAACCAGGTTAGCCCAAACCATCGGTCATGAGTCAGCCTTAGAATTTTACGAGTTTTGCCTTCAGGCTATGAAAAGTGTAATTAAGCATGTCGAAAAAGATTCGGATATTTATCCTTATTGGGCCGTGGCCGAATCCGCAGGGCTAAACGATTTTCGCTGGGGCGATTTTTCTCGCATATTACAAGGTGATGGGGGCCTAGGCGAGCGGCTTCATTGCATCTATTCTAAACTCTACAACGTGTATCAACGTGTGATGCTGATTGGTTCTGATGCCCCTCAACTTACTAGCAATATCCTTTTAAAAGCCCATCAAACCCTTCAAGATAAAAATAAGTTTGTCATTGGCCCCGCCCGTGATGGTGGGTTTTATCTTTTTGGTGGGTCGGCACCTTTGCCTAAAGAGGTATGGGAGTCGGTTGCCTACAGTCAAGTCGATACCTGCGAAGAGTTGATGGCAAAGGTTAAGAATTACGGTGAAATCGTGCTTTTACCCAAACTCTCTGATGTCGATGTTTATGAAGATCTGGTTTTTTTAAAAAATGAACTCCAAAGCCAGGAGGTGCTATGGGTGTAATCATACCACCTGAAAAACCAAGCTACACTTGGTGGATGCGCCTCATGATCGCCAGCCAAAAAAAGAAACTGGGTAAACCTCTACAACCTATTTTATATTGGGGTAGGCATCCTCGGGCGTTCTTTGGATTTTTGTGGATGCTGATGGCATTCAATAGAAAAAAATCTCCATTGGATAAAAGTTGGCGTGCTCTGGTGCGGGTGCATATTTCACAATTACTCCACTGTTCTTTTTGTATCGATATGAACATGTCCGATGCAATTAAGCTCGGCTTATCCCAAGAAAAACTAGAGGCGTTATCGGTGTATAAAAATAACCCACTCTACAGTGACAAAGAAAAACTAATTTTGAGTTATGCTGAGGCGGTTGTTCATTCAGACAAAACTTTCGGTTCGGAATGTCAAAGAGAGCTCAAGAAATTTTTAAACGATGATGCGATCATTGAACTGACAGGGTTGATCACTCATCAAGCCATGTCAGCGATGTTCAATAGCGCACTGGGGATTGAGCCGCATGGTTTTTGTCAAACAAGGGGGCCGCATGAACAGGCTTGATAAAAAAGATAATCGTCAACTTGCCCTTGTACTCTCCGGAGGAGGTGCCCGTGGCGCCTATGAAGTGGGGATTATTCATTATATCCGAACGATGTTGCCAGCCTCGGTCAGGCATCGGCGTTTTCCAATTCAGTGTGGTTCTAGCGTGGGCGCCATCAATACCTGCTTTATGGCTTCAACGGCCAACGATCTCGAACATCAGGGCAAACGAATCGTGTCTTTATGGCGGGAACTCAAAACGGAAAACATTTATTCGAGAAATTTATCCGCCTTGTCGCATTTTTTGGCAAAAAGCACCTTGGGTATTCTCGGAAATCTTTTCCGCCATGACTTTTTCAAAGAAAAGCACGGAGTCAAACCTCATTTTTTTGCGCTCTTTGACACAAAACCTTTTTTGCCGCACCTGAATAAAATTATCGATTGGAAACAGTTGCATCAGAACGTTCGGGAAAAATTGGTTGATTCTATTTCTCTGGTTGCAACCCGAATGCGCACGGGAAGCCCGGAGATATTTATTCAAAAAGGAGGCAAAAGTTCCTCAAAGGGAGATTATCCGATACACGAGGTGGATCTTGGCCCCGAACATGCAATGGGTTCAGCCGCCATTCCCCTGGTTTTTCCAAGTGTCGTCATTGGGGATAATCGCTATGTCGATGGAAGTGTGAGGCTGAACACGCCCCTTTCCCCGGCCATTCATTTGGGAGCTCGCAAAATTCTTACCATCAGTCTAAATGCTCGTCATGGAAATAAAACTGAACACGCATGCCCCGAAACCAGGTGTCCTCCAAGCCTGGGAGAACATTTGGGGAAATTGTTCAATGCATTTTTCCTGGATCGTCTCAATTACGACATGGATCAACTTGAACGAATCAACCGAATGATTGAGGCCAGTGAAAAAATCTATGGCAAGGATTATCTGGATCGGATCAACAGTGTTTTAGGCGATCGGCATCCCATAGACAAAATAGACCTTTTGGAAATAGGCCCCAGCCAGCCCCTTTCATCTGTTTTTGCCGAATGGTATCGACGGGGTTCTTCAAAGGTCCATTCTATGACCTTGCTTGAAAAATTTTTAATGAAAGCTTTGGATATTGAACCCGCACTCAGTCTGGACCTCATGAGTTATTTAACCTTTGAAAAAGGTTATTTGGAACAACTCATCGAAATCGGCTTCCAGGATGCCAAAAAATATCATGGCCAACTTCTGAACTTTTTGGAGGAACCCTCATGAAAAAAAACTATCATCTGATTGTCATTGGTGGCGGATCGGGGGGGCTTGTCACGGCGGCGGGGGCCGCTGGTCTGGGGGCCAAAGTGGCTTTGATTGAAAAACACAAAATGGGCGGCGATTGCCTTAATACCGGTTGTGTGCCTTCTAAAGCGATTATTCGTTCGGCTAAAATTGCTCATGATGCGCAAACCGCAGATCGGTTTGGTTTTACGCCGCACCGCTTTGATATCAAACTCGATGCTGTTTTGGCCTCGGTGCGTGAAGTGCAAGCAAAGATTGCTCACCATGATTCTGTCGAAAGATTTACCTCCTTGGGGGTTGATGTTTACCAAGGCAATTACTCATTTATTTCCTCCCATCAAATTTCCGATGGCAAAGAGACATTAGAAGCAAAACGTTTTGTTATTGCCACTGGGGCTGCTCCTTTTGTACCTCCCTTGGCAGGGCTTGCCGACATTCCCTATTTAACTAGTGACAATGTTTGGGAGCTAAAAGAACTCCCCAAAAAAATGGTGGTTTTGGGAGGGGGGCCTATTGGGTGCGAGTTGGCGCAAACGTTTTTCCGTTTAGGGTCGAAAGTCTCAATCATTGACACAGCTGATTGCCTTTTATCACGTGAAGATTCTGATGCTTCTTGTCTCATCAAAGAGCAATTTCAAAAAGAGGGGATTGAGGTCTTGGTTAACACCAGGGCGGAGAAGATACATAAAACGGGGTCAGGTTACGAACTGATGGTTTCACAAGCCAGCAACGGGATTTCGTTCGATCAGATCCTAGTGGCCGTAGGGCGTGCTCCCAATGTGAACCAACTTGGTTTAGAAAAGGCGGGGGTGACCTATGACAAAAAGGGAATTAAGATTGATGCAACGCTTCGAACCTCAGCCAAACATATTTACGCCTGCGGTGATGTGGTGGGGTCTTATCAATTTACGCATACGGCGGATTTTCAGGCCCGGTTGATTTTGCGTAACGCCTTGTTTCCTGGCAAATCAAAAATCAATTACCGTGTTGTGCCATGGTGCACGTTTACCGAACCCGAAGTAGCGCGGGTGGGTTTGAATGAATCAGAGGCCAAACAAAAAAAAGTTTCGGTTGATGTCTTTACCTATTCTTTAAGCGATCTAGACCGCGCCGTTTGTGATCGTGAACCGCAGGGTTTTGTCAAAGTGCTCACCAAAAAAGGAACCGATCAAATCTTGGGAGTCACACTGGTGGGCGCACATGCAGGTGATTTGTTGCATGAGCTTGCCTTAGCCATGCACCAAAAAATTGGGCTTAAAAAATTAGCCGCCATGATTCACATTTATCCAACCCTAGCCGAAGTGAGCAAACGTATTGCCGATACCTATCAACGTACCCGCTTAACTGCTAATTCAAAGAAATGGCTCAAGCGTTATTTTCAATGGAGGTTTGGATAAAATGAAAAAGGGATTATTATTCACCCTATTTATTTTTGTTATTCTTGGATTGTATTTCTTTACGCCCGTTCGCGGTTATTTATCCCAAGACGGTTTTGGTGCATTACAAGCATGGATACAATCTCAAGGTATTTTTGCCCCTTTGGTTTTTGGGCTTATCTACGTTGTGGCCACTGTCTTTGCACTTCCAGGGTCGATTTTAACATTGGGTGGTGGTTTGTTGTTTGGTGCCTGGTGGGGGACGCTGATCAATTGGCTTTCAGCTAGCCTTGGTGCCATGATTAGCTTTCTTATTGCCCGCTATCTTGGGCAAGGTACCGTAGCAAAAATTCTTAAAAAGCAACAAAAGTTACGGGGGTTGAATGATAAAATCGGCAAAAATGGTTTTTATTCCGTATTGATTTTGCGACTTGTTCCATTGTTTCCATTCAACGCTTTGAACTTTGGATTAGGGCTCACCCAAGTTTCATTTCGCGATTATGCTTTAGCTACGATGATTGGCATGCTGCCAGGGACCTTTGTTTATACTTCTCTTGGTTCGGCTGGGCGAAGTTTCAGTCTTTCCGATCCATCAACTTGGTTGCAAGTCCAAGTGTGGGGCCCCTTTGTTTTAGTGATTTTGCTGTCATTACTGCCAAAAATGCTCAAAAGAAAATCCAAATAAAAGCATTAAAAAATACCACACACACGAAGAACACCGTCTTAGTCCACAATCGATATAACGGGGTGGTCGAGTTGGATGTATTTTTGGGCAACCTTTAGTACGTCGGCGCTGGTGACTTGGCTGATTTTTCGGGGATATTCTTTTAAATCTTTTTCGCCTAATTGGTAGAGTTCGTTAAAGAGGTGTTCATTGGCGATGGAGCTTATTTTTTGTAGATCGATGTCGTAGTTTCCAATGATAAATTGTTGACTGCGGTGAAGCTCTTCGGGGCTTACGACTTCTTGAGTGATTTTTCGTAGCTCCTCTTCAATTTTTTCAACCGCAAATTCTGTCTTTTTTGGGTCGGTGGCTAGGTAAACGGCAAAAAAACCGGGTTCAATCCCTTCTTGATTAAAAGAGGTGACCGAATAGGCCAATGAATGTTTGTCCCTTAGTTCTAAAAAGAGCCGGCCGCCTTGGCCCGCCAAAATATTGTTGAGCACTTCCATGGCAAAACGGTCTTTACTTTTAATGGTCAAACCGCGAAACCCATAAACAATATGGGCTTGGTTTTTGCCCTTATGAGTTTTAATGAGTTGACGCTCACGGGGTGCGGCCTCCAGCGGAAGTTGAGTGGTTTTCCATTGGATAGGTTTTAGGGATTCTAGCTCGGATTCAAGTAATTCTAAAGTTGAAGGAATATCAAAATCGCCCACCACTACAATCGCGGTGTTTTTAGGATTAATAATTTTTCGATAATAAGATTTTATTTTTTGTTCGTTTAAACCCTTTGCACTTTGAATAGTCCCCATGCTGGGTAAACCATAGGGATGCTTGGGGTAAAGGGTTGATAAAAATTGTCGCACGGCTTTGTCAGCCAAGTCATCTTCGGAGCGTTTGATGGCCTCAACCATGTTGGCCCTTTCGCGCTTGGTTTCCACGGCATCAAAGAGCGGATTTTTGAAGATTTCAAAAAACAACTTAAAGCCTTCGTGAAATTTTTCACTAATAAAATCGCCCTTTAAACCACAAGAATTTTTGCCCGCATAGGCCTCAAAACTGCCGGCACAAAGTTCAATTTCGCGGGCCAGTTCTTCACTCGAATAATTTTGCGTTGATTTTGCCCACAACTGGCTGGTTAAGGTGCTGATCCCATTGCAGCGTTTATCCTCAGAGCGCAACCCGCCCAAATGAGCACTGCGTAAGGTTAAGATAGGTACGCTATGATTTTCTTTTAGAACTAAGCGGATGCCATTTTTTAGTTTGCAACGCAGAATATCTTGAGCAGCTTTACGTGGCTTGGTTTTTTTGGAATTAACTTGGCCAAATTGCAACAACTTGGGTGGAAGGTAGGGGTGCTTGGTTTCTTCGGGTTGGAGCAACCCTAAGGTTAAACGTTCCGGTCGTAGGTATTCACGGGCTACTTCGATTACTTGATCAACAGTGACACTGTCGATGGCCTGCAAATATTTTTCACCAAAATTCATATCGGCCAAAATATTTTCAAAATAGCCATATTTACGGGCCAGGCCCTCCACGGTTTCTAATTCGTAAATGGCATCGCTTTTAATATTGATTTTGGCGCGGGCCAATTCATCGTGGGTGATTTTCCGTTCAGTGAATTGGTAAATTTCTGAAAGAATATTGGGGCAGGCCTTAGGTACCTTGCTTTGTTCTAAAGCTGCGCCTATCACAAACATGCCATCATGTTTGGGTGAATAGACATAAGAGTAAATAGAATTAACCAAACCTAGCTGGTCACGAATTTTGTGATCGAGCCTAGAACCTTCGCCTTCGCCCAACACATGGGAAAGAATATCAAGCACTGGGGTGTGGGGATGAGCAAGATTTTTTGCAGGGAAGGCTAAAGTTAAGAGGGTGCTGTTGACCTTGCTGGTCACGCGAAAAGAGCGAGGGTTGGTTTGAGTAGGTTCGATCGGCACTTCACAGTGAACACTTTGAGACTGCAGTGAACCAAAAATATCATTGATTTGGTTTTTTACAGCCTCCAAAGAAAAATCGCCCGCTACCACCACAACCATATTATTAGGCACGTACCAGCGATGGTAAAAATCCAGCACCTTTGCCTGATTAAATTGTTCGATGGTTTTGCGATACCCAATGATGGGGCGCCGATAAGGGTGAACCTGATAGGTTTGATTAAAAAGTTCTTCGGATAAAAGCCTGGAGGGAGAATCTTTGCCGCGCTGTAATTCTTCAACCACCACAATTTTTTCTCGATCCAGCTCGGTGGGATCAAACACTGAGTGAAGTACCCCATCACTTAATATTTCCAAACCCTTTTGGTAATAACGACTGGCTAAGGTGCAATAATAAACAGTTTCATCAAAACTAGTATAGGCATTAACATCACCGCCGCAACTTTCAATGGTCTTGGCTAAATCCCCTGGCCCCAGGGTGGGCGTGCCTTTAAACAACATGTGCTCGATGAGATGACAAAGCCCGGCCTCTTCTTCTGTTTCATAAACGCTACCCACTTTAATACAAATATTGATTGAAACAACGGGGGAAAGATGGCTTTCGATTAAAATAACTTTTAGGCCGTTAGCCAGGGTGTAGGTAATAGGGGCAATCATTGTTGGATGTATTATGGGTACTTATGCTAAAATGCAAATGTTTTCGGGGGCTGTTGAAAAATAGCCATCTACCATGGAGTTATTTTGTGCGGTTATTACTGGTTCGTCACGGTCAAACCGATTGGAATCTTGAGCGTCGCATTATGGGGGCTTCCCCTGTGCCTTTGAATGCCCTGGGTGAACAGCAAGCAGCACAGTTGCGTGATGCCTTGCAAGGTTATGACATTCACCATATTTATACTTCACCCATTCATCGTGCTTTTCAAACCGCGCAGATTCTCAATCAGGCCTTTCAAATCCCGGTGCTACCTCATGATGAATTAGCCGAAGTGGGTTATGGCACTTATGTGGGAAAAACTTTTACTGAAATAAAAAAGTCGCCTGATTATCAAACTTATTTTCTAAATCCTCAACTCCCCGTTGCACCAGAGGGAGAATCCCTCCAACAAGTGCAAGATCGCATGTGGCAATTTTGGCTTAAGATGAAAACATTACATCCCAATGATAATCTGTTGGTGGTGAGTCATTCCGATACCATTAAAAGTCTGTTGATCAAAATCTTAGGGATCGATTTTTCAAAAATGGTTCAAATGCGCATCGACCATGCCACGGTGTCTCTGCTAGAGGCTGAAAAAGGCAGCGATCGTGTGTTAGCCATGAATATGGGGCCGCATTTTGGGGAATTGTTAAAGAAGAAGAGTTAGCTTTGAAAAAACTTTTGCAAAACAAGACAGTTGCAGAACTTGAAGCAGCGATCAAACGCCACAACAAGCTTTACTTTGAGCAAGCCAGCCCCGAAATCAGCGATGAAGAATTTGATCGTTTGGTAGAAAGACTAAAACAGTTAAACCCCAGTTCTAAAGTTTTAACTCAAATTGGCTCTGATGTTTCAGCAGATAAAAACAAGATCGAACATTCCACCGCCATGCTTTCTCTCGATAAGTGCTATGCCATGGAGGCAATGGTCGATTGGGCCAAAAAGGTGCAAGGCGATCTTTTGGTGACCCCAAAAATGGATGGGGTTGCTTTGGCGATTCGTTATGATGAAGCGGGGCAATATAGCGTGGCTGCGACGCGGGGCGATGGGTACCGAGGCGAAGATGTCACCGCCAACATTCGTATGATTAAAGATATTCCTAAAAAATTGAACCATGGTTTTTTGGAAATTCGGGGTGAAGTTTTCATGCGCCGGTCGGTCTTTAATAAACTTGCTGAAAAATTCAAAAGCCCGCGTAATTTGGCGGCGGGTGCCATTAAACAAAAAGATCCCCATAAAACGAAAGAATTCAATTTAAGTTTTTGCGCCTATGAATTGTTGGGTTTGGATTTACCCGATGAAAAGACAAAATTTAAAAAGATGCAAGCCTTGGGTTTTTCAGTGGTGGATTATGAAATCATTCAAAATGGCAAACCAGAATTAGAGCGAGTTTATCAAGAATATTTTAAAAAACGAGAAAATTTAGATTATGAAATCGATGGGGTTGTTTATCGGGCAAGCCTTTATTCCGAACAGGTTCGCCTGGGGGCCAGCGCACATCACCCTCGCTGGGCCATGGCTTATAAGTTTCAAGGTGATGCGGCGGAATCTATTTTGCGAGAAATCGAGTGGTCGGTATCACGCACTTCAACGATCACACCCATTGGCATTGTAGATCCCGTGAAACTATCAGGAGCTGTTGTTTCACGTATATCCTTGCACAATATTGGAATGATAAAAAAGATTGGGCTTACCCTGGGGGCCAGGGTTTTAGTAGTTCGTAGCGGTGGGGTCATTCCTTATCTGGAAAAAGTCGTAAAGTCGGGGACTCAAGAAATCAAAGTGCCCAAGCACTGCCCCTCCTGTCATCAGCCCACCCAAATCGTAGATGATTTTCTCTATTGCACCAATCCTCAAGGTTGCCGTGAAACCCAAATGGGTCGACTCAAACATTTTATTCAGGCCATTGAGATCGAAGAAGTGGGGGAAAAACTCATTGAGCAACTCTACGATACCGGCAAAATTACCCAACCCCATGATTTTTATCGGTTGACCGTTGAAGATTTATTACCACTGGATAGGATGGGAGAAATTCTAGCAAAAAAAATTATTCGCAATATTCAGGCTAGACGCCAAGTTTCTTTAGAAACATTTTTAATCGCATTAGGTATTCCTGAATTAGCCGGTGCAGTGAGTAAAGTGTTGGTCAAAGAATTTGGAACCCTAGAAAAAATCCGTCAATTAACCGAAGACAAACTTGAATCCATTCATACCATCGGCCCCATTACGGCTCAATCAGTGGTGAAGGGCTTGAAAGATTCGGCTGAAGAAATCGCTCAACTATTAAAGTATATACAACTAACTGAAAAAAAATGGGGCGTGGGTAAATTGGGTGGAAAAACTTTTCTTTTTACGGGTGCTATGAGTGTCATGCCGCGTAAAGAGGCTGAAGATAAAGTCCTAAGCCTAGGGGGAGAGATCGCAGCCTCAGTGAATAAAGACCTCGATTATTTAGTGGTGGGGGAGGAGGTTTATAAAAATCGAGAAAAAGGCAACAAGTGGGTCAAGGCTGAAGCCCTCATCGGCAAAGGCGCCAAAATCAAAATCATCCCCGAAGCCGAATTTTTGAAATTGATAGAGGGCTAATGTCATTGCGAGCGAGCACCGTTTGCGAGCGTGGCAATCTTCCATTTTATTCTTCAATTCATATGCAAATCGGGTCACGTCTTTTCGAGGTCCTTGCCGTGGTGAAGCCGGCGCTCCAGCGGCGACCCTAATGCGGATTTGCCGGCACGGAAGCCTTCCGCGTTCCCGCCTGCGGCGGGCCTCGGCTTTCCATGCCGGCAAACCCGCATTGGGGGCCCCGCCGCTTCCGCGATGGCTTCACCACGGCAAGGACCTCGAAAAGACTTCTTCTCAAATATTTGAGAAAAATAAAAAGAGAGCGGGGGTATGCCTGTTTGAAAACGCGCACTGCGATCCTGTAGGAGGCATCTGTCATTGCGAAGAGAGACCCGGAGTTTATCCTGAGTGCTGCCGAAGGACCCCGCTCAGGGCAAGCGCCGCAATCTCCTCGGTTTAACCGGTGTGTATACTAACGGTATGCAATTTGTTGCCCTCCTTGATGGAATGTTCGCATCTAAAATGTAGTTCAAAACGAAAACTTATTTAAGAGTTATGTCAAGTTAGTAAGATAACATATTTATGGAGGTAATTATGGGAACAAGGATAGCCACGGCTAGTGAATGTGAAGTTGTACTATTTTCTAAAGATACAAATCGTGATAAGTCGATTGAGCTCGGTGAAATTAAGCCTACCTGTTATAACGGAACAGGAAAGCTTAATGGGGATGAAAACGTTGCAGCGATCCTCAAGAACACCTATGGCGTGCAGAACCCTGATGGTATTCATGCGCCGGCAAAAGAAATGGCAGAATTTCTAGAAACCATTAACTATTTTAATCACTCGTTGCGGCGTCATCATATTTACCAATCCAAGCCTGATGCTAGTAGATTGTCAGAAGATTTAGCCAAGATAAAAACGGCGGCACAAAGTGCGGGTTTAAGAACTACCTTTGGGGAAGACTTCATGAGCGAATTAAAGGGGGTTTATGAACAGGAAATCCGAGCATATGTAGAACGAGACATTACAGGTCTATGGCCATCTTTGCCAACCCGAGAAAGCTTCGCATTTGATATATTCACGTTTGGTTTAAAATTGGGTTACTCCTCTGGTCAAATTGATAGTAAGCGATCACCAAACCCACCCTACACCTTACCTTAAAATCTTGGAATCAATTTTGTGGGGCACGAGTTTTTCGATTTGATCGGCGGTTTGGCATCGGGGCAGTTCAGTCAGCAAGTGCCTCATGTAGGCATAGGG